>NZ_JAJQRC010000053.1:0-18111 GCF_046533115.1 Treponema sp. TIM-1 | reverse complement strand
TGTAAACACTAAACGGCCATACATATACAGAATTTAAGAAATTCACCACAAAGGCGCAGAAGGCGAAAAAGGGAAGAAATACGTAATTTTTCCTTGTTTTTTCTTACTTACTTATTCGCCTTATTCGCCTTATTCGCCTTCGTGGTCGAATTCTCTTTCTCCCGTATATCAGGCATATTAGTGTTTACAAGGTACTAGGGGTCTTTCCAGTTTTTTATCAATACCTCCCCGACCTGCCCCCGGCGGGAGGGGTCGGAATTGATGGAACGTTTTGCCCACAGGGGGATGATCTCAGCGCGGGGATGGGTATAGAGTTTCCGGATAAATTCCGTGTCGGCATTGCTTAATAAACATTTTGCTCCCCGTTCTGTTAACACCAAAAAACAGTCCCTGAGCCGGATTTGTTCATCCTCCCCGAATCCCGGCGGCTGGTATCCGGTAAAATTGAGCTTATCCGGGCTATGATAGGGGGGATCCAGATACACCAGCGCCCGGTCCCCGGCATCTTGCAGGGCCGCGGCAAAATCCCCCTGAAGGATGGTAATGGCATGGTTTTGCAGGTACTGACTGATGGCCCGCAGCAGGCCTTCCTCACAGATCCGGGGATTTTTATATCTTCCCCGGGGAACATTAAACAGCCCCCGGGCATTTACCCGGTACAAACCGTTAAAACAGGTTTTATTGAGGAAAATCAGCCGCCCCGCCTTTTCCACCTCCGGTAAACGGGTAAAGTTACGGTTATCCAGATCCAAATTCCTGATATGGTAAAAATATTCCGGGGTATTATTTTTTTCATGTTCCTGTAAGACGGCAATCAGGGCCTCCACATCTTCTTTTATAACCCGATAGGTTGCCATAAGTTGGGCGTTAACGTCATTGATCACCCCCCGGGAGGGCTGTAGGGCAAAAAACACCGCCCCGGCTCCGACAAAGGGTTCATAGTAGGTGTAATCCTCGATCCGGGCGGGAAGGTTCTTTATTATTTCGGCCAGTAACTGCCGTTTTCCACCGGCCCATTTGAGGCAGGGCTTGAGGACAGGGGGCTCTTGTCCCATAAAACCTCTTAAGCTTACCGCCCGTCGATTTTCTGGTCTGTATCGGCAGGGAGGCTTTTTTCTTTTTTTACCTTTCCCCCCGCTATCTGGAGTACCCCCACCACGATGATCAAGACCAGCCCGATAAGGTCGCTGGTAAGCCCGGGTTCAATCAGGAGCAGTCCTCCCGCAATGGCCATAATCCGCTCGGGGACGATCACCTTCCGCAGCATATACCCTTCCAGGCCCACCGAAAGGCCCAACATGCCGAAACAGGAGGTAACCACAATCCGGATGACCTCCAGGGGGGTGGTATCGATAAAAAGCATGGAAGGGCTGAACACAAAAATATAGGGAATAATAAAGGCGGTAATGGCAAGCCTGGTGGCGGTAACCCCGGTTTTGATGGGATTCGCCTTGGCGATGGCCGCCCCCGCATAGGCCGCCAGGGCCACCGGGGGGGTAATATCCGCCACGATCCCAAAATAAAAGACGAACATGTGGGCGGCCAGCACGGGGACCCCCATACGGATCACGATGGGAGCGGTAATGGTGGCCATGATCACATAATTGGCCGTCGTGGGGATCCCCATCCCCAGGATGAGGCAGGCGATCATGGTGAGGACCAGGGCGAAGAAGAGGCTGTTATTGGCCACCGTGAGGAGCAGGGAGATTAAAACCTGACCGAGGCCGGTGAGGGACACGATCCCCACCACCACCCCGGCGATGGCGCAGGCCATGGCCACCCCCACGGTATTTCGGGTACCGTTCCCCAGGGCGTCCACAAAAGAGGCCGGGGTAAGCCGGGTGTCCCGCCGGAAAAAACTCACGATGATCGACGCGAGGATAGCAAGACAGGCGGCATAGGCCGGGGTGAACCCCAGGGTCATGAACCCCACCAGGATCAGCACGGGCAGGAAAAGGTAGCCCTTAACAAAAAGCAGCCTGCCGAAATGGGGGATCGACTCCCGGGGCAGCCCCTTAAGCCCCAGTTTTTTCGCCTCAAAGTGGATCATCAGAAAGATCCCGGTAAAATACAGGGCCGCGGGCAGGATGGCGGAAACGGCAATGACCGGATAGGGGATGTTGGTCAGTTCCGACATGAGGAAGGCCGCCGCCCCCATGATGGGGGGCATGATCTGGCCCCCGGTAGAAGCCGCCGCCTCCACCGCGGCGGCAAATTCCGGCTTATACCCGGTTTTTTTCATCACCGGAATGGTGACGCTCCCGGAACCCACGGTATTGGCCACGGAACTCCCCGAATACATCCCCTCCAGGGCGCTGGCAATGACCGCCACCTTGGCAGGTCCCCCCGAGGCGAATCCCGCCACGGAATTGGCCAGGTCGATAAAAAAGGTGGCAATCCCCGACTTTTCCAGAAAGGAGGCGAGGAATATAAAAAGTACGATAAAGGTGGAACACACCCCGATGGGGGTACCGATGATACCGTCGGTGGTGTAAAAGAGCTGATGGATCACCCGGCGGAGGGAAAAACCCGCCGCAAAGGCGTAGGTGACAAATCCGGCGGCCACCACCAGAATAGGGATCCCCACCACCCGGCGGCAGAGTTCCGCCAGGATGATGATACCCATGATGCCCATGACGATATCCAGGGGGAGGAGCAGCACCGCCCGGGCGATGATGACCCGAAAATTAACGGCGTAATAAAAAAAGGCCACGGCCCCTGCAATACCCAGGACCAGATCGTACCAGGGGATATGGTTCACCCGCTTCCGCAGCCCCCGCTTGACGGGGTACAGAAGATAGCCGATAAACACCAGGATCCCCAAAAACACGCTCCGCCGGATCTGTTCCGGAAGGTTGGCGAAGAGGGTAACCCAAAACACGTAGAGGGTAAACAGCAGGAGCAGCCCCTTAACCAAATAATTGGGCAGCCCCGTAAACCGGCGGATATTCGATTCCCGGTCAAACTGGGCAATAAGCTCCTCGGTTTCCGCCTCGGTCATAATATGTATTGATTTATCATGGGTCATGCTATACTCCCGCTCCTATTTTACCCGAACCGTGATATGGGCGTTTTTTCCGCACCGTTCCCGCAGGCTGATCCGTTCATTATTGATATATAAAGTATGATCCGAGACCGTCCCCACGATATAGGCCAGGGATTTGAAGGACCGGGTGAATCCGACGATCCGCATGGTCCCATCCTCCTCCCGGATAAGCTCCTCGCCCGCGCCCAGCTCGGTCTGCATCCCCGCGCCAAAGGAACTGAACACCGTGGCCACTGCCGCGATCCGTCTCCCCCGGACCTGGAAAATATCCCGGACCGGACTTTGATTAACCGAATGGACAAACTCAATGGCGAATTCCGCTCCGTCGTTAACCGGCCACCGGCCGTATAGCACCCCCGACTCCGTGTCGGTGATGACCAGTTTTTTGGGTAATCCCCTGAAAATTATAGCCCCTGATACCACGAGGAGGGCAATAATGAGATTACCCACGATCCCATACCACCACCGCGGGCTTCGTTCCGAATAAAACAACCAAAAACCTGGGGGCCCCCGGCAGCCGGAGGCCCTGCCCGTACTACCGGAGGGCGCCGATTTCCTTAAAGTACTTCTCCGCCCCGGGATGGAAGGGTATCGATATCCCCCCAACTCCATAGGCGGGGGACAATTCCGTACCCTTGGCATGGGCGCTGATTATTTCATCCCGGCTTTCAAAGAGGGTCTTGGTAAGCTGGTACACCACGTCTTCGGAGAGGCTTTTACTCACGATAAAGGTGGCCTTAACCGCCACGGTATTGATATCCCGGGTGATCCCCCGGTAGGTCCCCGCGGGGATGGGGTACCGGGTGTAGAAGGGGTACTTCTGGGCCAACTGGGTCATGTGGGTATCGTCGATTTCCAGGAGGATGATGTCCTTGCCAATGGCCAGATCCACCACCGCGGTGGTGGGGGCCCCGGCGGTGCAGAAAAAGGCGTCGAGCTTATTATCCCGCAGGGCATCGGCGGAAGCGCCGAAACTGAGGTTCTGCTTGCCGATATCGTTAAAGGAAATACCATAGGCTTCCAGGATCTGCCGGGCGTTAAATTCCACCCCGCTGCCGGCGTCCCCCACGGAGACGTTTTTGCCCCGGAGATCCGCCACGGTGCGGATTCCCGATGCGGGGTTGGCAATGATCTGACACACTTCGGCATAGAGCCCCGCCATGGCGGTAAAGGACGTGGTCTGCTCCCCGTTAAAAAGTTCCGTTCCCTGGTAGGCGTAATCCATCACATCGTTCTGGACAATGGCCACCTCCACCTCTCCGGCGGTAATAAGCTGAATATTCGCCTTGGAAGCCCCGGTGGACTGGATGGTGATGGGGATCTTGGTTTTTTCCGTCAGGATCTGCGCCACCGCGGAGCCATAGGCGTAGTAGGTCCCGGTATTTCCACCGGTAGCCAGCCGAATCTGTTGCGTTGCCCCCCGGGCATAAAGCCCCAGGGACAGGGCAGCCAACATTACCACAGAGAGAAAAAGGGTCTTTTTCATCTTACTTCCTCCAAAATTAACATCTTGTAGGGTCTTCAAGGGGTTCTGAAAATCCTGCCTTTACTATACCGGTCTGGGCCATAAAAGGCAACCGTCTTCAAAAAAAAAGGGAACCTCCGGAACCCCCGATGGGGTCCCCAAGGTTCCCTAAAGATACTTTTCTCCGGATTACCGGGTGCCGCTCCGTTCTTCCCCGTGAATGGACGGGATGGTCAGGATCATCCCCGGCACGATGAGATGGGGGTTATCCGGTTGGGGGAATTTATCCTTATTGGCCTCGTAAAGCCGGGGCCATTGGCGGGGGTCCCCGTAGACAAAATCAAATTCCGCGATCCGCCAGAGGCAGTCCCGTCGCGCCGGATTGAGTTTAACCTCGTAAAAGGCGGCCAAGCCGCCCGAAGGAGGACTGGACTGGGCGGCTTGGACCGGATAGAGGGTTTCAAAATTCAGGAGGAGTTCCACCACTTTTCTTGAATCGGGGATGCTGTTTTCGTATTCCCGGGCGTTAAACCGGGTTTCGGCGGATTTAAAATAAGCTGCCGCCTCATCATAAACCGCGGCGGCCCTGTTCCGCAGCTTGGCCCGGGTGGCCAGATCCATCCGGGCTTTGGCCGCCACATAGGCCGAGCGGGCCCTATAGGCCAGAAGCATCTCCTCAATATACTTCTTGGAACGGGCGGCGTATTCTTGGGACTGCAGGGCATATTCGGTAGCCTCGTCATAGGCCCCGGCATCCAGGGCCTGCTGGGAAAGGCCGGCGTATTCCACGGACTTTTTATAGTACTCGTTATTTTCCAGGGATTGGGCGGCCAGGCCGGCTCCGGCCCAAAGGGATAACAGGACCATGCTTAGGTATATTTTTTTCATTGGGGGCTTCCTTGCCGGCGATCTTCGGCTTGCTGCCGGTCAAATTCGGTGGCCTCGTCTTCTACGGTTTTAATCGCTTCCCGGGCCCGGCCGAGCTGCCGTTGGGCTTCTTCCCGTTTGGCTATGGCCTCGTCGTGGGCCGCCAGGAAGGCCGTTTCCGCTTCCAGATATTTCCCGATACCGTCGGCAGAACCCACGGCAGCCAGGGATTCCGCTTCCGTATAGGTGGAAAAGGCGGTAGTATAGTGATCCTTGACGGATACATCCGCCTTAACTGATTTGGCCTTGTCCATGGCGCTCACGGCCCGGGCCTTGGCCTCCGCAAAATCCATTTTTTCCTGCGGGGGCGCTTTCGCCGGAGCCTGCGGGGGAGGGGCCGTGGTTTCCGGTGGGGGGGGCGAGGCGCAGGAAAATAAAAACCCCCCTAAAACCAATAAAAGCCCGGACCGTTTCAACATGCCGTATTTTGAAACGGCCGCCTGGGGCCTGTTTTTTCCCAACCATTTTCCAAAACCAACCGGGCGGTGAAAGAGGTTTGACCCTCCAAAAATACTTTTTTTCATCCTGGAACTAACTCCTCTGGTTTTCGCTTTATTATTACTATAGTACAAGCCGTCATGGGTTGTATAAGAGAATTTCTTTATTTTTGGGATAAATCACTGAATGGCGTGGCGGGGGAGCCCTTCCCGAAACCAACCGGGTTTGGGGAAAGCCCCAGGGGTCATAATTTTTCCAAAATTTTCCGGTCAATTTGCAAAAACCGCTCCACCAATACCGGGTCAAACTGTTTGCCCGCCTCTTTGGTGATAATCGCCACCGCCTCGTCATGACTAAGCCGGGGCCGGTAGGAACGGTCATTACAGAGGGCGGAATAGACATCCGCAATGGCGATGATTTTGGATTCCAGGGGGATCTCCTCGGATATGCGCCCGTAATAGCCGTTCCCGTCCACCCGTTCATGGTGGTACATAATCCAGTCGCTTATTTCGCTAAAGCAGGTTTGGTCCAGCATTTCCTTGCCTACGGCAGGGTGGGTTTTGATAAGGGCCCATTCTTCACCGGTGAGTTTTTCCTGTTTACGAAAAATTTCCGCGGAAATATTTATCTTTCCAATATCGTGGAAAAGGGCCGCATCCAGGAGTTTTCCCTTGTTCAGCACATGTTTAAATTCTTTGAGCTGGTCGTAAAAAAGGCCCACAATATCATACACATGCTTGGAATGGGCCCTGGTACAAAAATCCTTTAAATCGATGGCGTCCACAAAGGCCCGGGTCACTTCCAGCGCCTTTTCCCGAAGCATCAGCGCAGCCTGGGCCTGGGTTCTTACCGTAAACAACACATATACCGCCCCCAGATGGAAAATGACGGCCAGGATAGTATAGAGTATATCCGGCTCCCGCAGGATACTGTCCACCAGGGCGGTAAAAAATCCGCCGATAAAGAGGTAAAGCAGGACCAGGTTAATCCGGTATCCGGATCGCAGGGCCCGATAGGATTCCTGTTTGTAATAATCCAACAGTTTTTGGTACTCCACCGCGGCAAATATCATCAAAATACAGCCGGATCCGGTAAACAGACAACTTATTACCTTTAAAATCACCTTACCGTACCTCGCAACGTATAGTAGACTTGTTCGACCACCCGGTTGGTGGTCTCACAGGATCGTCCCGCCTCCAATCACATAGTCCCCATCGTAAAGGACCGCCGCCTGTCCCGGGGTAATGGCCCGCTGGGGTTCGTCAAAGTCAATGCGGATGCTGCGGGGACCCACTTGTTCCGCCACAGCCCCCTGCTCGGCCTGGAGATACCGGGTTTTAACCCGTACCCGCCGGGGCCGTTCCAGGGAGGTACAGGCGATAAGGTTACAGTCCCCGGCCGTGAGGGAACGGGAATAGAGGCTTTCCTCGGGGCCCAGGGTAAGGGTGTTCTCCGCCACGGATTTGGCGGCAACATACATAGGCTGGGGAAAGGAAATTCCCATCCCCCGCCGCTGGCCGATGGTATAGCGGATAAGTCCCCGGTGCCTGCCTAAAACCGCCCCCTCCCGGTTGAGGATGTTTCCCCCCTCCTGCTGTTTTCCCGTATAGGTTTCGATAAACCGGGGATAATCCCGGTCGGGAACAAAACAGATGTCCTGGCTGTCATGTTTTTTCGCGTTCACGAAGCCCTGGGCCAGTGCGATTTCCCGAACCTCCCCTTTGGTTTTATCCCCCAGGGGAAAAACCGTATGGGCCAGCTGTTCCTGGGTCAGGCAGTAGAGGACATAACTCTGATCCTTTTTGATATCCCGGGCCTTCTTCAAGAAAAAACGGCCGCTTGCGGGGTCCCACTCAATCCGTGCGTAGTGACCGGTGACCAGGGTTTCAAAATCAAGCTGTTTTGCCCGCCTGAGGAGGCTTTCAAATTTGATGTACCGGTTACAATCGATACAGGGGTTTGGGGTGCCCCCCTGTTCATAGGTTTCGATAAAACGGCGGATCACCTGGTCCCTGAAATCCCCGGAAAAATTAAGGACATAATGGGGCATACCCATATGGTAGGCCACGTTCCGGGCATCGTTGATATCGTCCAGGGAACAGCAGGAATGGTTTTTTTTCAACCCCAGATCATCATTGGTAAAAAGTTTGAGGGTAATACCAATACAGTCGTAGCCCTGTTCCTTCATGATCCACGCTGCCACGGAGCTGTCCACCCCGCCGCTCATGGCGATTACCGCTTTTCCCCGCATACCGTAAATCCGATCCTGAAATTGCTTCAACCCCTTAGGAGGAAGCTGTTTCCGCCATAAAGGCGTTAACCGAAGCCTCGCAGGACCGCATGGCCAGGATCGTCTTTTCGATCAGGGTGTCCAGTTCCCAGCCAAGCATAGCCGTCCCCTTTTCGATAACCGGCCGGGAACAACCCGCGGCAAAATTGGCGGCCTTGTACTTCTTTTTTACCGATTTCACCTCCATATCCTGAACGCTTTTGGATGGCCGGATGATCGCCACCGCCCAAATAAGGCCGGTAAGCTCATCCGCTGCGTAGAGTACCTTTTCCATAGGATGTTCCGGTTTTATCTCCACGGTAAGTTCATACCCGTGACTGCACACCGCATGGATCAGGGCTTCCCCGGCGCCTCCGGCCTTGAGCAATTCCGGCGCCTTGATACAATGCTCATCGGGGTATTGCTCAAAGTCAATATCGTGGAGAAGGCCCACGATGCCCCAAAAATCCTCTTCCGCCCCATAGCCCAAATCCCGGGCAAACCATCGCATCACCCCCTCCACGGTTAGGGCATGCTGGAGATGGAAGGGGTCTTTATTGTAGGTTTTTAACAGTTCCCAGGCCGCTTCCCGGGTCATGGTTTTTTCAGGCTCACTCATGGAAAACAGTATACCAAATAAAAACAGCGCCCGTCAATTTAATCTATGCCGGATACAGTAAATTGAGCCGGTTTCCAAAAAACGGGCGTTTTAAACCGGTCCGATGCCTTCGCCTTCCATTGCCGCACAAAGTTCGCGGGCTTTTTCCGCGGCCTCGTCATAGTCCAGGAACCGGGCAAGATCGAGGGCCTGCGCCAGGGCCGCCTCAAAATCAGGGGCCGTATCGGCAAGGCGCAGGCATTCCAATTCCTTTACCAGGGCTCTGATCCGGCCGGCATGGCTCTCCTCACAGGCTTCCGCGAATTCGGTCAGCTTTGCAGCCATATCCGCCGCGGTGATTTCGGTCTTGTCCGTTCCGTCCGTTTCCGCAAAAAGCGAGGTGCCCCGGAGGGCCGCGTTAAATTCCTCCAGGGCGGAACAGAAGGCTTCCGTTTCCGCCAGGCAGGCGGCCTGGTCATCGCCCTTTGCGGCCGCTTCAAGCTTCTTGCCCCACTCGGAAAGAGCCCCCGCTCCGATGGTGGCGCAGATCCCCTTGTAGGCATGGACCTGTACGGTATAGGGTTTCCAATCCGCCGCCACAAGGCTGTCACGGATAAGGGCAAGCCCCCTGGTAATTCCGGAGGAGAACTGTTTCAGCGTCGATGTATAGGTTTCAAAATTTCCCGCGGCATAATGGAGCCCTTGGGCGGTATCGAGCCCTTCGATTTTTGCCAGCTCCCCGAGTATCCGTTCCTGCTTTGCGTCTAATTTTCCGGCAGCGGCTTTATTAGTGGTGACATCCACCAGGGTATATTTTTCTTTGGGTAAAAATTTTTTTAACGCGTCGTTCAAAACCTCGGGCTCAATGGGTTTTGGGATAAAACCATTCATACCTGAGGAAAGAAACAGCTCCTTCGCTCCCTGTACCGCGTTGGCGGAGAGGCAGATGACCGGAATAGCGGGGACTGCTTCACCCGGTTGTTTTTTTTCAAGTTTCCGTATCCGGCGGGTTGTTTCAATGCCGTCCATATCGGGCATCATGTGATCCATAAAGATAATGTCGTAGGGACGTTTTTCAGCAAAGGATTTTTTTACCAGCTCAATCGCCCCCAAGCCGTCTTCCGCCGTATCCGAGGAGATATGGTGCCGGTTTAGGAAAGCCACCGCCACGGTGAGATTCGTGGGAACGTCATCTACCACCAGGGCCCTGACCTCGTCCACGGCGATAAGCTGTTGCGTATCCTGCCGGGGCTTCTCCGCCTTTGCAGGATCTCCCCGCACCAGGGGGAGGTACACGGTGAACACGGAGCCTTTACCGTATTCGCTTTCAACCTCGATAAAACCTTTCATCAGGGATACTAACTGCTCGACAATGGCCAGGCCTAAACCGGTCCCTTCAATCCCCTTGTTCTTGCGGGTATCCATCTGCTGGAAACTCTCAAAAAGACGGGAGATGTTTTCCTGTTTTATGCCGATTCCGGTATCGGCGATTTTGGCGATCAGGTAATCCGCGTCCGAATTGTCCCGGGGACACCTGCCCATATTCAGGGAAAATGAAACAAACCCTTCCTTTGTGTATTTGACGGCGTTGTTGATCAGGTTGGTAAAAATTTGATTTATCCGCATCTCATCGCCATAGATAAATTCGGGGATCAAAGGGGAATAGCTGCTTTTGAAATCCAGGGACTTTTGCTGCGCGATAAAAGATTGCATGGAACAGATATGATTAAAGAGGGTGTTAATATTAAAATGCCCCGGTAGTAATTCCATTTTTCCGCTTTCGGCCTTGGAAAAATCAAGGATGTCGTTAATAATACCCAGGAGGATTTTTGACATTTTTTTGATATCCGAAAAATAGCCTCTTTGCAGGGAATTCAAATTTTCCTGGGGTATCAGGTCGCTCATACCGATGATCGTATTCATGGGAGTCCGGATCTCATGGCTCATCTTTGCCAGAAATTCGCTTTTTGCCTTACTCGCCGCCTCTGCCGCTACCCGGGCATTTTCAAGTTCCGTAATATCGGTATACAGCAGGATAACTCCGTCCAGTTTATCCTCATCGTTCAGTATGGCCGTTACGTAAAGGTAATAAATAAGATATTGTTCACCGCCGCTATAACGGATTTTTTCCTTTCGGATCTGTGTTTTTTTTGAAGAGATAGCCTTTTCGATGGTTTTTTGTATCCCCGTGGCGGCCGTATTATTAAAATATTTTTCAAACACCTTAAAGATATTTTTATCTTCAATGCCCGAAACCGTTTTGCTCTTGAGCGCATCCCGGAAAAAATTATCGGTGTAATAGGCAACATTCAATTCCTTGTCCAAAAGCAGGATGATGTTTTTGCTGTATTTCAGCAGCATGGTCATAAATTTTTCCCGCTTGGACATTTCGGTGGTGAGGTTCCCGACGATTTCGTTCTGCATGCTATTTACATTACTGAAACGTTCCAGCTGCGTCTGTGCGGCGGAAAGCTGACGGTTTTTCTTTTTCAGTTCCCGTTCCAGCCGTTTTATTTCGGTTTTAAGGGAAACCGGATCATCGGTATCAAGCATGCTTTTTACCCGCCGATGACCAATTTTATTTTCTCAAGCAAAATTTCTTTTTCTATAGGTTTTTTTATATAGCCATTGGCACCCAGATTAACTGCCTGGGAAACGGTTTTAAAATCAGCTTCGGAAGACACAAAAATAACCGGCGTGTTTTCGTACCAAATTTGTGTTTTTATATATTCAAGAAATTCTATGCCGTTCATCCCGGGCATCAAAATATCAAGCAGGATAAGATCGAATTTTGTTTTGTGCAGCAACGCGAAGGCTTTTCTCGTTGTTTTTGCGGGATAGACTTCGTAGTTATGATCCAGGAAGTCCGCGATGATATTGATGACTTCCGCTTGATCATCAACCGCTAAAATTTTCTTCATACCCACACCTCCGCCATAGATATAAAATCCCCGCCCGCTTCCGCAAAAAGGGAAGTGTGTACAGTATAGGACTTCCGGTCTTCCGTAGCAAGACTATCGCGGATTACCTCAAGCCAAAGGTAATACATCCTGGCGGTTCAACCGCCGCTGCCGATAACCTGTTTGGTTTGCCATTTGCCCCCCAGCCAGCGGGTAAGGTAACAGATCCCCCGGCTGACAAAGTCGGCGCCCATGGCAAGCCATACCCCCAGGGGCCCTATCCCCAGGGGATAGGCCAGGAGGTAGGCGGCGCTCACCCGGACGGTCCACATGGAGACGCTGGCCACGATCATCACATACCGGGCGTCCCCGGCGGCCCGCAGGGCATTGGGCAGGGCGAAACTCATGGGCCACCCGATGGCCATGGAAATACAGTGGACCTGTAAAAAAACCTTTGCCAGGTCGTGGGCCTCGGGGCTGAGGCTGAAAAGATTCACCAGGGGTTCCATGAAAATATAAATCAGGGAACTGATGATAAAGAGGGTGATGTAGGTGATCTTCATGATTTTGGCGGTCTGTTTTTTCGCCGCCTCGTAATCCCCGGCGCCTACGCATTGTCCCACGATAGTAAGCAGGGCCATGCCGTAGGCCATACCCGGCATAAAGGAAAAGGAATTGATCACCCCGGCAATGGCATTGGCAGCGAAAGCCCAGGTCCCAAAGGTGGTGAAGATCCGCTGGGTAAGGAGTCTGCCGATCTGGAACATGGAGCTTTCCAGGCCGCTGGGGATACCCACGTTTAATATATTCCGGATCATGGGACGGACAAACCTGATTTTCAGTATCCCCGAGAGGGAAACCGGTATGGCGCGGTTATGGGTAAGGATGCCCAGGGTAAGGACCGCCGCGATGATCCGGCTTATGAGGGTGGACAGGGCCGCTCCGGCCACGCCGATACGGAAACCGTAGATAAAAAGAATATTACCGCCGATATTCAAGATGTTTACCAGCAGGGCGATCCGCATGGTTACCCGGCTGTTCCCCATAGATCGGAACAGGGCGGCATTGGCGTTATAGAGGGCCAAGAAAGGGTAGGAAAAGGCGGTAATAAGGAAATAAACCGCCGCCGCGTCCATCACATCGGTTGCCACCTTTCCGTAGAGCAGCCGGATAATGGGACGCCGGAAACCGAGGCTTATGCCCATGATAATCAGGGCGGTGAGCATCACGATATAGATAAGCTGCCGTGAGGCGAGGCTGGAATTTTTGGTATCCCGGCGGCCGATATATTGACTGGTAACCACCGCCCCGCCGGTAGCAAGGGCGCTAAAGGCAATGATCAGGAGGTTATTGATATTATCAATAATGTTAACCCCGGAAACGGCAAATTCCCCCACGGTACTGACCATCATGGTATCTGCCGCGCCCATGGTTACCGCCAGGAGTTGTTCGATAATCAGGGGCCACAGGAGCCGGAAGAGGGTGCGGTTATTCCACTGCTCCCCCATGGATACATCAGGGTTCAACCGCACCCCTCATCAAGATCCCTATGATTCCTCCGTCGAGTTCCGGTACATCCCACCTGATAATTGCTCCTGGTTTAAATATAGGGAATAGGGGGAATTCTTTCAACCGGCCCGGCCGGAGGGCCGGTAACTCCCGGTTTCAACAAAGGACCGGAAAAACAACGAACCATCACGAAGAAGAGATAGCATTCAGATAGTAAATTCCAGGATATCGAAGTGAAAACTCGTGGTTAAGTATTCCCCTGTCTTTTATCCCCGGAATCTACTATACTAAAGACAGAGGCTATGCACCCCGTTACCCTTTTTAATGATAAACAGTTTTATAAAAGCCTCTTTACCATCGCCATCCCCATCATGCTCCAGAATCTGGTGAATTCCCTGGTCAACATGGTCGATACGGTGATGATTGGGAGGCTGGGAACCGTGGAGATCGCCGCGGTAGGCCTGGGGAATCAATTTTTTTTCACCTTCAATATGATCCTCTTTGGGATATGTTCGGGAAGCGCGATCTTTACCGCCCAATTCTGGGGGAAACGGGATATTCCGGGGATCAGGGTAAATACGGGGTTTACGCTTATCCTCAATCTGATCGTCGCCCTGCTCTTTACCCTCGCGGGGATCTTCTTCCCCGAGGGGATACTCCGGATCTACTCACGGGATCCCGCGGTGATCGCCGCCGGGGCGGCCTATCTTAAAACCCTGGCTCCCGCCTTTATCCCCTTTGGCGTCAGCTTTGTTTTTATCCAGACCCTCAGGTCCACCGAAAAAGTCCGGCTTGCCATGGAAAGTACCCTGATCGCCCTTTCCCTCAATGTGGGATTGAATTACCTTTTTATCTTCGGGTTTGGCCGTATCCCCGCTATGGGAGTGGTGGGGGCCGCTATGGCCACGGTGATTGCCCGGTTTACCGAAACGGGAATCCTCATCGGGGTAAGTTATGCCCGGCGCTACCCCCTGGCGGGAAATTTCCGGGAGATGACGGCCTTTAACGGCCCTTTTATCGGGCGTTTTTTCAGCATTGTTTCTCCGGTGGTTCTGAACGAATTTATTTGGTCCCTGGGGGTGATGTTCCAGAACATCATCATCGCCCGGACCCATACGGATGCCATTGCCGCTTTTAATATTACCAATACCTTTTCGCAATTAACCTGGGTTGTTTTTATCGGCTTGGGGAACGGAGTAGCGGTCCTGATCGGTAAAAAAATAGGCGAGGGGGATGAAAAGGCCGCCCGGGATTACGCCTTTAGAATAAGCCGGTTTGCCCCCCTCCTTGCCGGGGGAGCGGCCCTCATCATCCTGGCCCTCTCCCGGCTTTTGCCCTTCATCTTCAGGGTGAACAGCAGTGTCCTGTCCATTATCGACGTGATGTTCCTCATCCTGGCCGCGGTCTACCCCTTCCGGGCCTTTAATATGGCCATGGTCGTCGGTATCTGCCGTTCCGGGGGGGACACGCGGTTTTGTATCCTCTATGATGTCCTCTTTATGTGGGTGGTTTCCATACCCCTGGCGGCGGCAGCGAGTTTTGTTTTTCACGCCCCGATATGGGTGGCCTACCTCTGCATAGGTATCGAAGACCCGATAAAAATGATCCTGGGCCTGTGGCGGCTTAAAACCGGCAAATGGCTCCACAACGTTATCGAAAAACTCGGGTAAGGAATTGACCAATACTGCGCCTTCGTGGTTATTTTCTCCCGTACTGTTTTAGATGTTACATGGTACTGGTATTAACGATCATACCATATTACAATAAAAGGGTATTCCCTCAAAATTATTCCAGCCGGGATGGAACGTATAAAAGCGTCCATGGCGCAAAAAGGGGGCCCTTATGAATAATAAACGCTGGTACCGGTTTTTCGTTCTTTCGCTCTGCCTGGTTTTGGCCGCTTGTGCCACTACGGGCAATAGGGGTTCCCCTCCCGGTGAATTGCTGAAGGGGGATCCCGCGGTCATTTCCGGGGTCCTGGAAAACGGGTTTTCATACCGTATTTTACCGAACAGCTATCCCGAAAACCGCATCTCCCTCAGGCTGGTGGTAAAAGCGGGATCGGTTTTGGAAGCCCGTAACGAGCGGGGTATCGCCCACCTGGTGGAACACATGGCCTTTAACGGAAGCGCCCATTTTTCGGAGAACCAATTGTATGAGTATTTTGAAACCCTGGGCATGTCCTTCGGCCCTGAGGTAAACGCGTACACCTCATTCGACGAAACCGTATACCGCCTGGAGATCCCCGCGGATGATCCCGAAGCCTTGAACACCAGCCTTACCGTTATTTCCGACTGGGCCTGGGGGCTTAGCTTTGACGAGGCCGAACTGGAAAAAGAGCGGGGGGTGGTGCTTGAGGAATGGCGCCTGAACCGGGGCGTCGAGGGCCGGGCCTGGGACGCGCTGCTGCCCTTCCTCTTTCCCTTTTCCCGGTACGCAAACCGTATGCCCATCGGTAAACCGGATATTATTCAGAAGGCGCCCCGGGACCGGATCGTCAACTTTTATAAAAAATGGTACCGTCCGGAATTGATGACCCTGATCATCGTGGGGGACGCCGACGGCGCCCTGCTTGAAGGGGCGGTAAGAGAACGGTTATCCGCTATCCCGGCAAGTGAAAAACCACGGGCGCTCCCCTCGTATCCCGTGTCCGTTCCCCGGACAAAACTCAGCCTCCGCCTGTCCGATCCCGAAGCGCCCTATACCGAGGTTCTCATCGGCGCCTTATTTCCCACGGTACGGGTGAGGACCCGGGAGGATCATAGGCTGTTCATCGCGGGCGCAGTCGCGGTAAACGTTTTATCGGCCCGCTTCGATGAACAGGTTCAGGACGGCGATCTCTTCCTGGGCAGCCAGGTCTTCACGATAAACGTGCTGCGTTCCACAGACGCCGGTGCGGTCTGGTTCAACCCCAAGCCGGGGATGTTCGCCGACGCCTTCAAGACCGCCATTGACGAGATCGACCGTTTTGTGGAATACGGCGTCACCGAAACCGAACTGGAGCGGCAAAAGGCTAATCTGCGTTCCGATGCCTTGGACGCCTGGCAGAACCGTAAAAAAACCGAGTCGCCGGACCTTGCGTCCCGTCTGGTGGAAAGCGTGCTGAACGAAACGCCCTTCCTCTCGGCGGACGCCGAATACCGGCTGGCCCTGGAAACCATCAACGCCCTTACCATGGATGAGGTAAACAGGGTCATTAAACGGTACTTTGATAAGCGCGGTTCCCGGCTTCTGACCATCGCGCCGCCGGACGCGGGGGTCCCTTCAAAGGCGGCCATCAACCGGATGTGGAAACGCTCCCCGGATCCTTCCCTGGGGCCCTACAACGACGACCTGGACGGCCGGCCCCTCTTCCCGCCTGAATTGGCGGAACGTCCCGGTTCAATAATTGCGGAGCGCGTACTGTCCGACGGAAACGGCGGCGCCCCGACCGGCGAGACGCTGACCGGTAAGACGCCGGAGATCACTGAATTCACCCTGTCAAACGGCGCGAAAGTCGTGGTTTGTCCCACCGATTTTAAGGAAGACTTCTTTGTGTTTAACGCCGTGAGCCGGGGCGGGCTTTCCCTTGTTTCCGATGAGGAATACCCGTCGGCGTTTATAGCCGCGGAATATGCGGGGATGTCCGGCTTAAACGGGTTCCGGCAGACCCAGGTTACGAAAAAACTGGCAGGCAAAAACGTGACCGTCGGGCCGGAACTGAGCGAAATCCACGCCGGGTTATACGGTTCCGCCGCGGCCCGGGATATGGAAAGCCTCTTTCAACTGGTCAATTTGTATTTTACCTCCCCCAATTTTACGGAAGCCGCATGGAAACGGGTAACGGGGAATATCGCGTCAAACGTAGAAGTCTATCAAAAATATCCCCAGGGCTATTTTGTAACGGAACAATTGAAGATCCTTTACCCCGGTTCCGTCCGGCTTAACCAGCCTGACGCTTCTTTTGTTGCGGCCCTTAACGATGCCCAGGCGCGGGAATTTTACCGGCAATTCTACGGCGGGGCCGGGAACTTTACCTTTGTCTTTACCGGCGATATTGCGCTTGATGAGGTAAAGCGGCTCAGCGCCCGGTATCTGGCCTCCCTTCCCGCCGGGGAGAGCGCCGAAGCCCGGGATACCCTTCCGGCCTTCCCCGGGGGTAAACAGACGGTGCGGATAAAAAAGGGTATAGATCCGCAAAGCCTGGTTCGTACGTTATTCGGCGGCGTAAATCCTGAGATTGAAGGGGATATTTACACCGAGCAGGCGCTGATCGCAGCCATGGTTGAGTTACTTGAGATCCGCCTCCGGGAAAAGATCCGCGAAGAGCTGGGGGCAAGTTACGGGGTGGGGGTCTACTGCCATCAGGAGAACTATCCCTCACGGCGCTACACCGGGGGCATAAACTTCGGCTGCGAGCCTGCCCGGGCTGAGGAACTCGCGGACCTCGTGATACGGGAGCTCAAGACCCTGGGGGAGACCCCCGCCCGGGAAGAAGATTTGGTCAAGCTTCGGGAAGGGTTTTCCCGCAGGCGCGAAACCGCCCGTAAAACCAACGAGTTCTGGCAGGGGGTACTGACCGCCAACATCATGCGGGGTGACGAAAGCGCCGCCTACAGCCGGGACGAAACGGTCCTTGCGGCCCTTACCCCGGAAACCATGCCGCGCCTCATCCGGCGTTACTTCAACACCGAAAACTACCTGACCGGCATTTTATTGCCCGAGGATCCTTAACCCGCCATCCCCCGGCTTCCAATCAATCGACCACGCAGTAGACCGCTGCGCGGTCAATTAAATAGCATAAGGCGAAGAAGAAAGGAAAAAAGTATGTATTTTCTCCCTTTTTGTCTTCTTCGCCTTACTGGTTGTTAGTTTTATGTTACGGCGTTAGGACCCGCGCAAGAATAAAATGCAGGGCATTTTATTCTAATTGCTTACGCAATAAAGAAACAACATGACCATTCGGTCATGTTGTTTCTG
>NZ_JAJQRC010000052.1:0-18217 GCF_046533115.1 Treponema sp. TIM-1 | reverse complement strand
ATGTTGTTCTCATAAGGTATTTGACTCAGGGTACATACCCTTGGTTCCGCCCCAAGGGGCCGGGGTATGTACCCTTCGCAACGAATCAACCTACCAGGGCTGTCCCTCAGGTCCGCTGACTTAGGGACAAAACCCGCAAAAGAACTATACCAAAAAAGGCGAAGTTCTGTAAAGGGTATCACGCCCCTTAGGACGCCGGGAGCTGCTTTTTACCCGGGGGCCGCCAAAAGAGAAAAAAAACAAAAAAAATGCTTAATTACGCAGAAAGTAGTTGACAGATACTGAAACTCTCCCTTATGTTTCAAGAGAAATAATCTTAATATGGAGAAAACGATGGTTCTGGATGAGACCATGAATACCAGGCGGAGCCCCGCGGACGACTTAGGTTTGTCATACGAACTCGCCATGATTCCCCTGTTGGACGAGCGCCACGATAAGTTTCCCCTTCCTTTTTTTATCTTCGATGACGAAGATGAGGATGAGGACGATCTTGACGAAGAAGATGATTTCGACGACATGGACGACGGGTTTGATGACGATTTCGAGGACGATGATTTTGATGACGAGGACGATGATTTCGACGACGAGGACGATGATTTCGACTATGAAGAAGATGTGGATTACGACGATTTTGAGGAATAGTGTCGGTCGTTGTTAGAAAACAGGTCCCGGGGCAGGCATTTTTTAAAAGTTTAGGATCTCAGCGGCGCTCCAAAGTCGTTCCAGCTCATAAAAAGAGCGGGATTTTGTTGTCATTAGATGGATAACGATATTGCCCATATCTATCAGGTTCCACTCGTCGTCAAGGGACCGTTTATGGGAACTCCTGCGGATATCCAACCCATGCTGATGGGCGAACTCCCGGATGTACCGCTCCAGTCCCTGGAGATGGGTATGGGAGGAAACCGTGGCGATGACGAAAAAATCCGTCCATATATACAGGGCCCGGAGGTCCATGACTACCACATCCCCACCCTTATGCTCCCGCAGGAGCCCCCCCAGGGCCAGGGCGGCGGCTTTATTGTCCATCGGTAACGTATCGTCCATTAAAATCCCTTCCCAAAACCAGGGTAAAATCAGATTTATATTCAAAATTTTGTAAATCCATATCCGCCTCTATTTCCAATTCACCCCGGTCCATGGATTCGTAGCGGATGTTTTTACACCGCAGCACCTCCGCAAAGGTATTGACGATATCCTCATGTCCGGAACGGTCGATTATCTCTGTTTTTTCATAATCGTTACGATCGGCGTTTCCAATGGAAATAACATCGTATCCAAAACCCCGAAGAAGTTCGGCGGTCCTTCCCGCAAGACCGGTCGTGGCGGTTCCGTTGAGGACCTCCACGGTAAAGATCCGTTCACTGAGGGCCCCTTCCTCCTGACGGGTAAGGGAACTTAGGGCCTGGCGCACGATTTCTTTGATGAGGTTGCCGTCATAGGAGGGGAACAGCAGGTTTTGGCCCGAAACAACCCGGTTAATCCCCCCAACGGAATGGATCCCCACCCGGTCGGTATCAATTCCGGCGTATTCGTCAAAAAGCCGAATCCGGGTATGCTGGTTCATATTGGTCTTCATGAAGGACTGACATAACCGGGCCATCCGGGAATTTTTGAGGGCCCCGTTTTTTTCCCCCAGACCCTGGATTAAGCCCATAAAAAACCGCTGCCTGCGGAATTGGGTCAATTCGGGAGCCTCCTCGGGGAGTTCATAGGTGATATAGGCTTGGGCCTTATCCCCGTCAAGCCGGGTAATCCCCGACGGAAAGAGGATCGGGGGGTCATCGTAAATTTCTACCGCCGCGGGGATGAATATTTCCACCCCTTCGATCAAATCCACGATTTTACCCAGGTTTTCCATGGTCAAAACGACGGAATTATTGATATCTATCCCCAAAAGACTTCCGATCTCTCCCTCGAAGGCGGAAATTTTTTGGGGATCATAGAGGGTATCTATCCGGTCCACCCGGTTTATACGCGGAATAATAAGCCCCACCTCGCCGGGAATATCAAAAACCGCGGCCCGTTTGGTAGAGGGATAATAGAAAAGTACATAAGAACAGAGGGGCTTTCCCTCCTTTTCTATAATAAAAAGAGTGTTGATAACCCGATCCTGGGAAAGGGCCTCTTCGATGGGGTCGGACCGCAAGCTGCGGAGAACAAAAAACACCCCTCCCCCCAGCAGTACGACCATGATAACCAGGAGCAGAAGACTCGCATCGGTCCTGACCCTTTTCATCACATCCTCCTCTTATGGATCGCCGCCAACAGCCGCTTGGTACTCTCCGATATATCCACGTTCCGGGAGGAGAGATAAACCACGGTTTCGTCCACCACCGCGGTAAATAGATCTTCCAAGTCATGGTAGCGGTTTAGCTCCCGGAGCCGGGGATCTACCTCCTGCCGGGAAGGCTCGATTTTATCGGCAATAAAAACCGCCTTTGCCAGGGGGCCCATGGACATATCGCCGGTGGTATGGAACCGTACCGCCTCCAGGATACTTTCATTATGAACGCCAAACCGGTCCTTGAGCAAGACCGCGGCGGCCCGGGCGTGGAGGAGGGAAACTTTTTTATATTCCAGGGGGGAGATCCCCTGACCGTCACTACCGGCAAGGCGGATCAATACATCCTCCGGGAGCGGTTTAGCCATATCATGGGCTATCCCCGCCAGGTAACCCGCAGCGGCGTCCAGATGAAACCGGAGACAGATATCATAGGTGAGGAGGGCGGTATTCCGGGAATGGAGAAAGCGGCCCGAAGCCAGGGTATGGCGGACCACGGTTTCTATCTCGCCGATAAGCGCCCAGGAAACGGTGGGGGAACCGCTCCCCTCCCCGCCGGAAAGGACCGGTTCGGGGCTCCGGGGAACGGCCGCAGGTGTCACCCCATAGAGGCCCCGGTCCTCAATGATGAGCCGGGCCGCCTGCGGTACCAGGTATCGCCAGCTTTCCCCCTGCCGGATCCGATCCCGGACCATCCCGGAGGAGAGGTCCATGATGTCGTTTTTGAGCCGCCGATGGGGAAAGGGAAAGGGGAGTTCCTCGGAACTTATCCGGTGGGCGATAATGATATCCGCCCGTTCCGCGATTTCCTGGGCCTTTTTCCATTGGGGAAAATCCCGGGCTAAATCATCCCCCAGGATCAGGGCAGGCTTCCCCTGGGGCAGGTAGCGCCTTTCAATATCCCCCAGGGTATCAATGGTATAGGACACCCCCTGCCGGCGAATTTCACTATCATCCACAGTAAGCCGGGGATCGGCGGTAATGGAAGCGGCCAGCATATCCAGCCGGTCCTCGGCCGAGGTAATCGGGGCGCCGGGTTTAAAGGGGGATTGAAAGGTGGGGATCATGATGACCCGGTCATACCCGAAAGCGGAAATGACTCCGTCGGCGAGAAAAAGATGCCCCAGATGAACCGGGTTAAAACTACCTCCCAAAATCGCGATCTTCACCGATAAGGGACCTCCCTTAGTTCAAAAAATAAGCTTCCCCGCCGCCGTTCCCCGGGCAAACGGGTGTTGGGTATCAGAATCCCTCCGAATGAAGCTCCGGGGGGCTCACCGCTTCCTGCCCGGGGGAATTCGCCAGCCGGCCAAAGACCCGGGCCAGCTCCGGGATACCCTCCCCGGAAAAAACCGAAATCCCCCGGACCTGTTCCCCGTCGTAGCGGGCCTTGAGGACCTCCAGTCTTTCTCCGGTACCGGGCAGGTCCGTTTTGGTTCCTAGGATCACCCGGGGCTTTTGGACCAATTCAGGAGAAAAGGCTTCCAGTTCCTTATACAAAACGTCACCGGCTTCGCGCCAATTATCCGCGGAAAGGTCAATAAGAAAAGCCAGGGCCGCGGTACGGGAAATATGTTTGAGGAAACGGATCCCCAGCCCCGAACCGCCGGAGGCCCCCTCAATGAGCCCCGGAATATCGGCGATGATGATGTCCCGGTCATCCAGGGTCAGCACCCCCAAGTTGGGTATTTTGGTGGTAAAAGGATAGGGGGCAATCTTGGGGCGGGCATTGGTAAAACGGTCCAGGAGGGAAGATTTGCCCGCGTTGGGAAAGCCTACGAGGCCTATATCCGCTAAAATCCGCAGTTCCACCCGGAGCCGCCGCACTTCCCCCGGTTTCCCCGGCAGGGCCTTCCGGGGGGCCTGGTTTACCGATGACTTAAAGTGGATATTGCCCCAACCGCCGTTCCCCCCCCGGAGGAACACAAAGGAATTCCCGTCCCGGCCGAAATCCCGAATGATTTCCCCGGTAGCGGCATCCTTTAACACCGTGCCCGGGGGAACGGGAATGACCACATCGGCCCCGGCCCGGCCGTAACGCTGGGATCCCTCCCCGTCCCGGCCGTTTTGTGCCTTGAAGGACTGTTTATACCGCAGATGGGCCAGGGTTCTCAGGTTGCGGCGGACTTCAAAAATCACGTCCCCCCCCCGGCCGCCGTCGCCCCCCGAGGGACCTCCCAGGGGAACATACTTTTCCCGCCGGAAACTGACACAACCGTTCCCGCCGGAACCTGAGGAAACTTCGATAAGGGCTTCATCCGCAAATTTTTCCACGGTTTTACCGGGGACCTCTTTCAAAACCGGAATTCGGCAAAAAGGCCATTAAAAAACAAAGCGCCGTCCTCAGCAGGGTCCGGGCCAAACCGGCAAAGACCTATTCCGCGGCGACGGGTATAACCCCGGCCAGTTTCCGGCCCCGGCGGCTGGAAAAAGCAACCCGTCCGTCTACCTTGGCAAAGAGGGTATAATCCCCCCCGCAGCCCACATTCGGCCCGGGATGGATCTTGGTACCCCGCTGCCGGACAATAATGGTTCCCGCCTTTACCAGGGTATTTCCCGATGCCTTGATCCCTAAATATTGGGGATTTGAGTCCCTGCCGTTCTTCGCACCGCTGCCGCCTCTTTTCCGGGCCATATTACTTCCTCCGCTCGTTATGAATATTCATAGTACAATAGTCGGGATACGCCTCCGAGACCGAAACCAAACCTTCTAGCAAAAAAGCCCCGGCGGCAGCAAGAAAATCCCTGCCGTTGCCGGTATAGTCCGTTTCCATCCCAAAGCGCCCCCGTTCCGGAACGCCCGCCGGGACCCGGACGATAATGCCTTCCCTGCCCGTAAGGGTCTTCAGGGCGGTTTTCGTCAGGATCGACACGGCGGCGCAGACAATATCGTAACCTTTCGGTCCCGCCCCAGCGTGGCCCGTAACCTTGCAGGACTTGAGGATCCCCGCAACATCCAAAACCACGTCGATGGTTATCATCCCGGTTTACATTTCCGCATATTTGCCGGGACAAGCCCGGACGCCCTTAGACCCCGGTGATATCCCCGATCTTAATGATCGAATACCCCTGACGATGCCCCTGTTTGCGCCGGTAATCCTTTTTGGGCTTGTACTTAAAGACAATGATCTTCCGGTCCTTACCGTGACGTTCCACCACGGCCTGCACCCTGGCGCCCGCTATATAGGGGGTCCCCACGGATACCGTATCCCCCGAATGGAGGAGTACCGAATCTATGTCCAGTTCGGCGCCCGGCTCGGCATCTATTCTATCCACCTTTAACAGGGCGCCCTTTTCGGCTTTGTACTGCTTACCTTTAAATTCCATTAAAACATACATGAGAAAACATCCTTAAAACCATAATAATATTTTATCTTAAGATAAAACGTCGTGGTTCGTCAAGGGGTCGCAGGTCATCGAAAAAGTAACCGAAAATAAGGTTTGCGGCATTATAAAACGGATATTATTACTGTTTTTTCTTCTCCTATTGAAGCATATTCCATCCCCGAGCCGTATAGAGGATGGAGGTTTATACCATGCGATACCCTATTCTTTTTTCCCCCGAGGATGATATCATCGACATCTGTTGGGACAACGTCTTCAAAGCGATCTTTACCCAAGATATTCCCCCCTCTCAGGGCGCCCTCAAACGGCTCATCTCTGCCTTTATAGGTCGTTCCGTCGATGTCCTCGCCGTAGTAGCCAATGAACCCCCTGCGCTCGGGCGTGGAGACCGTCAGATCCGCTACGATATCCGGGTCCGGTTTGATCAGGGGGAACTGGCTAATGTCGAAATGACCCTCAACCCCCAGGGCTTTGAAGCCCTCCGCCTGGAGTATTATGCCGCCCGGCTTTACTCCAGCCAGGATATCCAGGGTGCGGACAAGACCTTCGGCGACCTCACCCATACCTACCAAATAGCCATCATCGGCCGGAAGCGGCTCTTTGGAGATGAACCGCCGGTCCATCAGTTTCGCTACTACGACCAAGAAAACAAGGTGAGTTTAGGTGGAAGGACCCGGATTATTGTGGTAGAATTAGAGAAAGCGGCGGGACTGTTGGGGGAACCGGTATCGGAGATGTCCCCGGCGGAGCGGTGGACCGTATTCTTCCGGTATGTGACGGATCCGCAGCAGCGGGATGTGATCAACAAGATCCTGACCTATGAGGAGGGAATAGCTATGGCGGGGGAAGTATTACTGTCGATCAGCAAAGACGAAGCGGAACGGGCCCGGCTGGAGAGTGAATACAAGTATAGGCTGGACCGGCAAAGTGAAATGGTTCAGGCCCGTAGGGATGGCTTAGTGGAGGGGGAACTTATCGGCTTGAAGAAGGGGGAACTCATCGGATTGAAGAAGGAAGAGCAGCATCTATTTGAAGAGCGGCGGGAAATCGCCCGGAAATTACTGACCATGGGGCTGAGCCCCGACCAGATCGCCCGGGCCACCGGATTAGCCCCCGGGGAAATTCCCCTATAGGGGGGCGGCCGGGGGTGTTCCGCCGGCCTACATGGAGACCAGGAAGGGTATACAGATGAGGTCCAGGGCGTCCCGGAGTACCCGGAGTACCCCCCGGCAGAGGGCCAGGCGGGTGGCGGCCAGGTCCGGGGTTTCGGCGTTGAGGATGGGGCAGTCGTGGTAGAAACGGCTGAAGGTTTTGGAGAGTTCGTAGAGATAGGCCGCGAGGAGGGAGGGGTCCATCCGGGCAGCGGCGGCGGCTATGGACTCGGGGTAAGCGGCCAGGGTTTTGAGGAGTTCCCATTCCGCGTCCCCCGAGAGGAGTTCCGGGGTAACCGTGCCCCGGGCGGCGGCGCTCCCCTCCTCTTTGCGGAGCATGGAGGAAATCCGGGCCCCCATATACTGAAGGTAGGGGCCGGTATTGCCGTTAAAAGCCAGGGATTCCTGGGGGTCAAAAAGCATATCCTTGAGGGGGGATACCTGGAGCAGGTAGTAGTGGAGGGCCCCCAGGGCTATTTTTTCCGCTGTTTCCCCGGAATCCCCCACGGCGGCCTCCCGGTCCTTATCCCGGATCTCCTGCAGGGCCAGGGCTTTCAGGCTGTCCAGGAGGTCGTCGGCGTCCACCACCGTACCTTCCCGGCTCTTCATCTTGCCCTCGGGGAGGTTTACCATGCCGTAGGAGAGGTGGTAGAGGTTCTCCGCCCAGTCAAACCCCAGCTTTTTTAGCAGAGTAAAAAGCACCTGAAAATGGTACTGCTGTTCCGAACCCACCACATAGATAAGCCGATCAAAGGGCCAGTCCCGGTGGCGGTGGATGGCGGTACCGAAGTCCTGGGTGATATACAGGGAGGTTCCGTCTTTGCGGAGGAGTACCTTTTTGTCGAGTTTTTCCGCGGTCAGGTCCACCCAGATCGAACCGTCCTCCTCCCGATAAAAGATCCCCCGGTCCAGCCCCTTGAGGACCTCCTCCCGGCCGGAGAGGTAGGTCTGACTTTCGTAGTAGTACTGATCAAAGGAGACCCCGGTACGCTCGTAGGTTTCTTTCATCCCCTGTACGGTCCATTCCCGCATCTTTTCCCACAGGGCCACTATTTCCCGGTCTCCCTGTTCCCATTGGCGGAGCATTTCCTGGGCCTGTTCCTCTGCCGCGGGATTTTCCTTGCTCATGGTGTGGAATTTAACATACCAGTCCCCCACAAAATGATCGCTTTTTACCCCCTCGGATTCGGGGGTTTTCCCCTGACCGTATTCCCGGTAGGCCAGCATGGATTTACAGATATGCACCCCCCGGTCGTTGATGATGCAGACCTTGCGGACCTCGGCCCCACAGGCGGCAAGGATCCGGGAGATGCTTTCCCCCAGGACATCGTTCCTGAGGTGCCCCAGGTGGAGGGGTTTATTGGTGTTGGGGCTGGAAAATTCCACCATGATCCGGGAACCCGCCAGGGTTCCCGGACGGCCGAAGGAAGGGGCCGATAGCTTCCCCAGCAGGGAAGCGGCGACCTCCGCCCGGTTTAGCCGGACATTGACATAGGGGCCTTCGGCGGCAAAGGAGCCCGGTTCACCCAGGTTGTCCGCCACCATCCGGGCTATCTGGGGGGGGGCCTTCCGCAGCAGTTTCGCAAAGCTGAACATGGGGAACCCCAGATCCCCCAGTTCCGGTTTGGGGGGAATTTCGACGATCACCGCGGAGGGGCTGATATTCCCCTCCAGGCCCGCCTCCCGAAGCAGTTTATTTAAGGTTTCGGCGATCCGATGCTTCCACCCTTCTTTAAAATCGTACATGGCTATTCCTCTTTAAAAAACCCGCGGCTTTTTCAAATCCAACCGGGTTCCGCCTAGACTCCACCGCTAAACCCGGGGTTTGGGGCCGATGAGGGCGATCATCCTGGTATAGTCCTTACCTTCCCGCCTGAAGGAACCCAGCCGTTCATCGGTAACGGTACAGTCCCCGCAAACCGCGAGGTTCCGCACCCCGGCCCCGGCCAAAAGCCGGGCATTGGCGGCCCGAAGGTCCAGAAAGGGGTCCGCCGGGCCCGATCCGTTCCGGCGACGGCGGATCACCACCGGTCCCAGGGGATAGTCGCCGCCGGCCCCGCCGAATTCCTCCTCAAAGACCCGGGCCCGCCCTTCATCCACCCGGTAACAACAGGACCCAATACCGGGGCCTAGGACCACGGCCACCGCCTCGGCCCGGGTGTTCCAACGTTCCTTCATCAGGGTCAGGGCCGTGAGGACTATCCCCGTCCCCTTCCAACCCGAATGGAGGATGCCGAAGGCGCCGCTTTCGGTATCCAAGAGGTACACCGGCAGACAATCCGCCACGGTAACTGAAAGCCAAATATCCCGGTCCCGGCTTACCAAACCGTCGGCCTGGGGCCGGTCCTGCGGGCTGTGCCGGTCCAGAGCCAGGACCAGACGGGAATGAACCTGGGTTACCCCGTAAACCCGGGCGGGATCCAGGTCCAGGGCTTTACAAAAATCTTCCCGGGCGTGTTCCCCCCCGGCATATGCCATAGTACCCGCAGCCCGGGAAGAAATCAAACAGGAAATCCCATCCGGTTGAAAACCCTCAAAGAAAAAAGGAAATTCCGCATGGGAACCGGAAAATGCGAGGCTGAAGGGGTAAATCCGCACGGCTATTTCCTTAATTCCAGGGCAATTATATCATTGAAGAACCTAAGGGTCTCTTGCAGCTGATCCAGGGACTCTTTAAGGGTGGTTATAAAGCCAGTCCCCTTGCCCGCAAGTTGGGTCAGATTCATCAGGACTTCGGATTCTCCGGAGGGGGTGGATTTTAATATTCTCCCCAATATATTGATGATGCTTTCCAGGGCGGTCCCGACACTTCCCACAATATTAAAAACCTCCTGGTTGGCTTCGTCGGTGACCGAGAGGAGCTTATGGCGTCTTGATGAAGAAATGGTCCTATCCACCTGGGTAGCGGCATACCGTTTCCCCAATTCCCCCACCGGGGAGATCCGCATTTCAAACTGCCGTATGGTTTCCTCAAGTTTCATGAGTTCATTGTAACTTTCGGTAAAAGCGGTCCGATCTTCCCGGTTATAAAAGTTCCCCCCCAGCAGGATGGATTCAAAGGGCTCATTGAGTTTTTCCACAAAAATCGACGAATAAAAGGTGAGGAGAAAGGACAGACAGAGTTTACCCTTCAGCGGAAACCCCTGGGGATTGGAATCGGAAGCCACATAGTTCAACCATTTTAAATTGGTCCGCTTAAAAAATTGATTGATCGAATCTATCAGCCGCTGTTGGCCATTGACCTGGATATACTGGGTAAACCGATCCTCCACATACCGTCTCCAATGGTCCCGGTACACTAAAAACCAATCCTCCCCACCGCTGATATCCAGCGGGCTCATGGTCAAATCCCGGCAGGTACAGCGCAATATCTGGGTTAAGGGGACTTCCTGGTTAAAATCATGGATGATACCCAGGGATTTTTCCGCCTGGGAGAGGAGCCGGTCCATTTCCATCCCCATATCCATTTTTTTATCCTTCTGCCCCTCCTGGAGGGTAAAAACAAAAAGGGATTCCAGCAAAGCCAGGGAAGGGGCGTATTTTAAAGAAAACAACACATTTTGCAGGATGATTAATTGGTCCTTTACCATACCGGCGGTACAAACCGGGCCTTTGGACGCCGCATGATCGGAGAAATTCAGGATGAGCCGGTCAAAAAGGAAGGTGGATAGGGCTTTAAGGCAATGTAAAGAACGGGTATTGGCATACATGGTGTTTTTTTGCCCTTCGGTGATCAGGGCCAGGGTCTTTTCCATGCTACCCACGGCCAGCTGGCGCAGTTCCGCCTCGGAGGCTTTGGGGTTTTCGGCGATAAGCAGCTCAGGATCGGTCTCCTTATTGAGGCGGCTGTGGATTTCCTCCATCTCCAGGGAGCCCAGAAAGGCATAAAAAGCCCCCTTGTCCCGATTAATACTCTGGTCCAGGACCTTGTAAAAGAAACGGGCGGCATCTTTGAGGTTAACCAATTTTTCATACAGTTCCGGCAGCAGGAGATCCCGTTGATAATCGTAAATTCCCGGAGCCCGTTCGTTTATCCACTTACCTATTATGGCTACTTGATGGTTCTCGAAGAACCGTATCGGGGAGGTTCCCTTTAAAAAACTCAAAACCACAAAAAACGCCCGTACATACCAGGGAAGCTGGCTATATGCTACTTGATGAATTGGTATGGAAGCCGCCTCATTTTGCGCTTCATACAGAATTTCCCGGGGAAGAGAAGAATACTGACTGAGTTTTGCAAGAAAAATTTTCCGCTCGACCGGGGAAAGCCCCGCGGCCAATTTACCGAAAATAGAGGAGTCTTCCATAATTAAAAACACAAAGTAATGCTTACCAAACGGGTCAAGGTCTTACACTGCTCCTATGCGGGAAAAAAAGGAATTTCATCCTTTTTTCTTCCCGATTCCAGCATATCAATAGTATCCAAAAACTGCAAGACTTGCTGAAACCGGTGTATGGAATTACCAATACCACTGATAAAACCGGGAGTATTTGAGGAAATTTGCATGATATTCGCCAGGGCATCATAATTTCCATCGGTTTCTTTCCGTATAAACCCCCCCAGGATTTTTATCATTTCCGCGATAGTCTGTTTGACGGTGGTGATGATCCCTTCGGCTTCGGAGGAGGCCTCGTTAATCAGCCGCTGAACCTTGCGGCGTCTTAAAGGACCGGGGGACGGTTCCGAATCCGACAAGAAATAGGCGCTTCCATACTTTCCTTCGGGGGATAGTTGGAATTCAAATTGCCGGATGACCTCCTCAATCTTCATGATTTCGTTGTAAATCTCGGTGAACTGGGTCCGGCTTTCCACTCGATAAAACTCGCCTTCTATCATGATAACCCTAAGAACCTGATAAATATCCGGCATAAAAATATTCGAATAAAAAGTTATTAAGAAGGAAAGGGCCAAGCCCTGGGGGAGGGGAAAACCGTCAGGGTTGTACTGGGAAACCACATAGTGTAGGGTTTTTAAAGCGCCTCCCTTAAGAAACCGATGGAGGGTATCTACCAGTTCTTTATGCTGGCACATCCGTTTATATTCGTTGAATTGCGTATCCACCTGCCGTTTCCAATAGTCCCGGTACGCCACGAACCAATCTTCGCCGCCGCCTATTTCTTTGGGCAGCAGGCCCACATCCCGACTGATACAACGGAGGATCAACGTGAGGGGTACCTCCCGGTTAAAATCCCTGATGATCACCAGATCGCTTTCCGCTATAGAAAGGAGGCGCCGCATCTCTATGGTAATATCTAAGGGGGGCTCCTCTTTATATTCCTGCAGGGTAAAAATAAAAAGGGATTCCAGCAAGGCCATGGGGGGCACCGGTTTTAGAGAGAACAATACATTCTGCAGGATCATCAGGGGGGCTTCCACTATGGTACCCTTACAAACAAGATCGCCCTGCCCCGGGCTGACGGTAAAACTCAGGATAATCCGGTCAAATGAGAAGGTGGACAGGGCTTTGAGGTAATTTAACGAGCGGACATTGGCGTACATCCGTCTTTTTTCATCTTCGGTAATAAGGTAGAGGCTCTGTTCAAGGTTGTTAAGCGCCAGCTGGCGCAATTCCCCTTCCTGAAGGGTGGGATTTTCAAGGGCCAACTCTTTAAAATTGGTACCGCTTAAAAGATACTTGTGGATCCCCCCCATTTCCAAAGAAGCCAGAAAGGCATAAAAAGCTCCCTTGTCCCGGTTGATGCTCTTGTCCAGGGTATTATAAAAAAACCGGGCCGCGCTTTTGAGCTGTAGCAATTTCTCCCGCAAATTCGGAAGCAGAAGGTCCTGGCGATAATCATAATACCCCGGGGCCCGCCTATTTATTGTCTTACCGATCCGGGCAATCTGGCGGTGCTCAAATAGCTGTTTTGGGGGGATGCCGTTAAAGAAGCTGATAATTACATACTTTAACCGTACATACCAGGGTAATTGATGATACTGTTCCTGTTCAGCTATGACAGAAGCGGAATGGTGTCTATCTTCATATAAAAGAGCCTGGGAAAGGCCTGAATGACCCTTGAGTTTATCCAAAAGCTCCTGTCGTTCTTCTAAGGATAATCCTGAAGCAAGCTGACCGAAGGTTCCGGATTGGTTCATAAATTCCCCGTTGTCTTGTGGTTCAATTCCCTGCTGTCTTCTGCATGCTACGTTTAGCCCCTAGGGGAATTGAACCTTCCGTTCGCAAACCTCCTGTTTGCTCCCTCCAGGCCGTCCTTTGGCCCTGACGGCGCCCTCCATGGCGCCTTTTCCTCCCGTTGGTCGGCGGGCCAAAGGTGGTTCAATTCCCCGCTGTCTTCTATGTGTTACGTTAGCCCCTAGGGGAATTGAACCTTCCGTTCGCAAACCTCCTGTTTGCTCCCTCCAGGCCGTCCTTTGGCCCTGACGGCGCCCTCCATGGCGCCTTTTCCTCCCGTTGGTCGGCGGGCCAAAGGTGGTTCAATTCCCCGCTGTCTTCTGTGTGTTACGTTAGCCCCTAGGGGAATTGAACCCCTCTTTTAAGATTGAGAATCTCATGTCCTAACCAATAGACGAAGGGGCCCGGATATACCCTGACAGCGCCGGTAACGAACAATCCTGTACCAAAATGTACCGCAATGTACTATACCCATACTTTCCCCAGGTGTCAATATGTTCGTTAAGCCGGGGGCGGCGGGTTCCCGTATCTTACCTGGGGAATGGGCAGATCCCGCTGTTCGGGGTGCTCCCGAAAAAAGACCGAGAGGAGACGGGCCATGGCGGAAAGCTCCGGTTCCCGGGCCAAAAGGGTCTTGAGATAGGTACCCCAGAGGAGGTTATCGCAAAAATAGGTAAAAAAACGGCGGGCCCTGCTTAAAAGGAAGTCCCGGGGCTGGTATTGCGCCAAAAGTTCAAGAAAACGGAGGGCAATTTCTTCCAGATTGACCGTTTCCGGGAGGACCGCCGGGAGTACCGGCCCGCGGACCTGGGCGAAGATCCAGGGGGCGCGCACCGCGAGGCGGCCGATCATAACCCCGTCACAGTCCCCCGCAGCCCGGCGGACCAGGTCTTCGGCGCTGTTTATATCCCCGTTACCCACCACGGGAATGCCCAAGGCCCCCCGGAGCAGCCCTACGTATTCCCAGCGGGCCCGGCGCTTAAACTTTTCCTTGGCCGTCCGGGGATGGAGGGTGATCTGTTCCACCCCCTCCGATTCAAGGCGCCGGCAGAACCGGAGGAGGTATTCCGGATCATCCCGGGGGCCTATCCTGAGTTTTACGCTTAAGCGCCCGGTTACCGCCCTCCGCACCCGGCGGATCATCTGCCCCGCCTTATCCGGGGAGTCCATCCACCGGACGCCGGCGCCGGTCCTGACAATGGCCGGGGCGGAACAACCCATATTGATGTCGATTCCGGCCTTTTCCACCCAGTCCAGCTTGGCCGCCGCCGCGGCCAACTGTCCCTCGTCGGCCCCTGCCAGCTGGTACACCACCCGCCCGGGACAGGGCCCTCCATCGATATAATAGGACTCGTAGGGGCCGCCCCCCAACAGGGCCCCGGCGCTTATCATTTCCGTATAATATTCATCACAGCCGCCAAAGGAGACGATCAATTCCCGCAGGGCCCGATGACTTATCTCCGCCATGGGAGCTAGTAATAACGGTTTATTTATACTATAATTTTCCATGTAATTCCTTATTTGCCTTGCGGTAATAGAATAGGATCTTGACTTGTCTTATGCTATACCGTAAAGTATAATAAGTAGAGGAGCGTACCGCATGATAGCAAAGAGTGATATGCCCAGCATCAATGAGAAGCCACCGGAGGGTATTAAACCGGAAGGCAGCTCTTACCGGGTTCTTGTAGTCGATGATTCCATGTTTATCGCAAAACAACTTGGCCAAATTTTTACTTCCGAGGGTTTTGAAGTTGCGGGTACCGCCGCTGACGGGGCTCAAGGGGTGGAAAAGTACAAAGAATTGTATCCGAATGTCGATTTGGTAACCATGGATATCACGATGCCGGTAATGGATGGTGTTTCGGCATTAGAAAAGATATTGGAATTTGACAAAAATGCGACGGTCATTATGGTTAGCGCCCTGGGGAAAGAGGATGTGGTTAAAAAATCCCTTCTTATGGGGGCTAAAAGTTATATTGTCAAACCCCTGGACCGAAAAAAAGTCTTGGAACGGGTTGTTTCCGTTCTAAAACGGTAAGGTTTTGGAGTTTTATCTGATTTTTACCGGGTAATGCCAGGCATGGTTGTTTCAAATCATGTGTCCGGCAGTATCGGAATGTTGAAAGACAAGTATCGCTTGTCGGGGGGACCTTAGATTGAGGGGAAAGAGCGGGCTTAAGTCCGCTTTTTTCAAAGCCGGATTCAAAACCACCTGGTTTTAAACCCGGTTCTATCAATAAAAGCAGCCATATACGTCAGTTTCAAAACTGATTTTGAAACTACCTCTTATTGACCGACGGGGCGGTTTCAAAACTCCGGTTTTGAAATAGTCTTCTTTTTTTATTAGAGGTTTATGAAAGCATATTCTATTTCCGATTCTATTTACGCGGTACACGCGGATATCGAGACCACCGACTTATTCGAGGGAATTTGGCCTATTCCCCAGGGGGTTTCCCTTAATTCTTATGTGGTTACCGGGGAAAAGATCGCCCTGATCGATCTTTTTCGGGACTGGTCCGATGCGTCGGGCCAGGTGGAAAAGGCGCTGGTCTCTGTCGGGCTTAACTTTGGTTCCATTGATTACCTTATTCTCAACCACCTTGAACCGGATCATACCGGGTGGCTTCGGGAATTTAGGGAAAGGAACCCCCGGGCGGAGATCCTCGCCACCGCCAAAGGGATAAACCTGGTAAAATCCTTTTTTCATATCGATCAGGGTTTGCGGGTGGTAAGAGACGGGGACACCCTGGATCTGGGGCACGGGAAGATCCTCACCTTTTTTGAAACCCCCAATATCCACTGGCCCGAAACCATGGTTACCTGGGAACCCCTTTCGGGGACGGTGTTTTCCTGTGATGCCTTTGGATCCTTCGGGGCCCTGGGGGACCGGATCTTTGACGATCAATTTACCCCGGAAGAACTGGCTTTTTTTGAAAAAGAAACCCTCCGGTATTACGCCAATATTGTTTCGTCCTTTTCGAATTTTGTGGAACGGGGGATACAAAAACTCGCCGGCCTCCCCATCAAGGTGGTGGCCCCCAGCCACGGCATGATATGGCGGAAAAAACCCCAGGCCATTATCGACCGGTATCTCCGGTATGCCTCCTATGCCAAGGGGCCGGCGGAAAAGGAAATTGCCGTGATCTGGGGTTCCATGTACGGCAATACCAAACAAGGGCTGGACGCGGTTATCCGGGGCATAGAGAGCCAGGGTGTTCCCTACTCGTTACACCGGGTGCCCGATGAAAACGTATCCTGGGTGTTGGCGGATGCCTACAAAAGCGCCGGCCTGGTCCTGGCCATGCCCACCTACGAGTACGCCATGTTTCCCCCCATGGCCTATGTCCTGGATATCTTCCGCCGGAAGCATATTTACGGAAAAACCGTCCTCCGGATCGGTTCCTGGGGCTGGGTCGGGGGCGCAAAAAAGGAATACGAGGCGGCTATCGAAGGGCTTAAGTGGACCAGTCACGATGCCCTGGAATGGGCCGGTGCCCCCGGCGCCGAGGACCTGGCGGCCCTGGAAGAAGCGGGAAAAAAACTGGCCCAAGCCATCAAAGAAGGCTGATCCCCCGGGTAACCCCAAAGCACTTTAGCAGCGAACCTCACCATAACCCGAATTTCACCATCCGTTCCATGGTATCCCCCATATCGTATTCGATGCCCTTGAATTGCCAAAGGCCGCTTTGGGTGTCAAAAAGGGCATACCGGGCAACCGCGTGAAAGCGCCGGTCCCAGGCAGGAGCTTCGTCCGCGTTCCGGGGAAAACCGACGCTTCCGGGGTTGAGGAGGAACCGGGCGTCCCGGCGGCCGGTCTCCACCACCGTGTCCGGGGGGGCGTAACGGCCGGTACAGGGCAGAATGTCCCGGTCCGCCTTATTGGTTTGCTGTATAAAGACCGAGGGAAGGTGGGTGTGACCGAAAAAACAGCGGGAAAAAACCGCCCCCCGAAAGGCTATGTCCGCGTCAAATTCGGAGAGGAGGTAACTCCAGATGGGGTCCTCCGGCCCCCCGTGGGAGAGGAGGATCGGTTCCGGGAGGGTATCCCCGGGGGATACTTCCCGGTATTCAAGCCGGGGTTGGAGCCGGGAAAGATAGGCCTGGTTCGCCGCCGAAAGGACCGAACCGGTCCATCGCAGCGACCTTTTCGCGTGGGCAGCAAAGGTCCGGGCGTCAATGACCTTTGCCACGGCAAGATCGTGGTTGCCTCCCAGGATATGGGCGGAAACTTCCGCCGCAAGCTCCACACATTCGTTGGGATCCGGACCGTAGCCCACCAGATCCCCCAGGCAGAGGATAAGGTCCCGATCTTCCCCGGTCCGGTTGAGGACGGCGGTAAAGGCGGCCAGATTGGCATGTATATCGGAAATTATTAAAATTCGCATTACCGTTGGTCTTTAGCAGTTTCTCCAAAACTTGAGTGCATGGGTGATTTTCGCCGGGACCGCCGGAAAACCCCCACCGGACTTTCCAGAAGCTCCCTATACATATACTATATATAATAAGGGGGGATTTTGAAACCCTAAAAAGCACGGGGCCGGATTCACGGGGGAGGGATTTTTTTCAGGATATGGGGATGAAAAAGAAAAAACAATCATTACTGGATCAGGTCTTTCAGGATTTTCTCCCGGATATTTGGACGCTTCTTTCGGAAACCACCCTGTTTTTAAGCAGAACCAAGGAATTCTATCTTTATGAAGCTCAATTACGGACATGGCGGGCCAACCTGCAGACAAAACGAAAGGACTCCGACGAAATCAGCAAAATTCGCCGGGAAATAACGGATCTGCGGAAGCAGCTCCGGCTTGAGGGCTATGATTTAAGCCTGGGAAAACAAAATCTGATCTTTGCGGGGTTTAAAAATGACGCCGCTTTGGGGGAAGGGTTCAGGCGGGTGGTGCTGTTTTTTACCAATGAGGACATCTATTGGCTCGCCGGGGAAGACAACCATGTTACCCTGGCGGAATTTTTGGAACGCCGCATCTACGAAGAACATCTGGGGGGCCAAATTCGGTACAAACATTACCTCTGGTACCGCCGCCGGGGGACGGATCTGATCCTTGCCGGCTCCGATACGGAGACCAAAGAGGATTTTGCGCGGCTTGAGGCCATGGGGGAGGCCAATAGTCTTCTTTTTTTGAGCAAGTTAAAAAAGCTTAAGTAACTCATGTTACACAGGAAGAATAAGATTAACCACGAACGACACGAACATCACGAACTTTTGCTTCGATATTCCGGAATTTATACCTGAATTCTCTTCTTTGTTCGGGGGAAAGCAGGAAAGAACTATCGGTGAAAACGCC
>NZ_JAJQRC010000051.1:0-19379 GCF_046533115.1 Treponema sp. TIM-1 | reverse complement strand
TGACCTCCTTCTCGTACTTGTCCAGGACCAGGGTGATGTACTGGAGCATCTTGAAGGGGGCGCGGAAATTGACCTGGGACTCGTGTTCGACGATGGCGATGACGAAGAGGGGCGGATTATTTTTGAGGGAGATCCGTTTAACGGTATCGGAATCCCGGTTTTCGAGGAGGAGGGGGAGGAAACGTTCACTGACATCTTCGATATCGTCGGGGGAGAGGGCGTTGAAGATGGGGAGAGGTATAAAGCGGAGGAGAAAATCGACAAAGAGACGATGGTCATCGAGGATGAGTTTAAAGCTATTATCTTTCGGTTTATGGATAGCCATGAAATACCTCCTGGAGTAATAAGGCACGGGGATGCAGGATGCTTTAGTTAGCGGGAAAAAAGTATAAAAAAATGAGGGGAAAAAAGAGAGGAGAGAGAAGTTAGGAGATACCGACCAATGTCATAACTCCTCTCTCCTCTCTCTCTTTGTTCGTGAGGTTCGTGTAGTTCGTGGTTAATCCTATGCTTCCTGCATAACTGCGTAACCTGAGTAATTAAAACAAAAAGTTCCCGGTACCAATACCGGCTTTGATGGCGCCTGTTTTTTGTCCGGTCCTATCCACCCGGCAGACTACGTCCCGGCATGTTCCAGGAATTCCCGGATCTGATCCCGGTTAAGGCCCATTCCTTCGGGAGAGTCCAGCCTTTTTTCCGGGGCCCCCTTCCGGAGTATGCGAAAGGCGGGGACCGCCCAGACGCCGCTCTGTTCATAGGCCAGATCGTTGTTTTCCGTCACCTGGAGGGCGTATTTATTTGATTCCAGGATGGACCGGAATTTACCGGGATCCACGATATCCCCCAGGATCTCCGCCAGAACTTCGACTTTTTCCACATTCCGCCGTTCCAAGGCCGCGGCTTGGAACATCTTCCGGTGAAAGGCCTCCATATCCGCCCCAAGCTCCCGGGCGATATAGTAGCTTTGCACGCAAAGATCCGTATGGGGCGGATGATTCTCCGGCCGGGGATGGGCCTCGATGGGCCGCCATTCCAGGTCAATTTCCGGGTGATCCCCGATAAATTCGCGGAGATACCCATAACCCCGCTGACAATAGGGACATTCATAGTCATAAAAAAACCGCATCAAAATCATCATTTATCCTCCTTAGTTTATTATAAGATATTTACCGCATATCTCCCGTGAAAGCCCCTATTTAACCATCTCCAAGGCATAGGCCTTGGTACCCAGGCCCATCTCTTCAAGAAAATTGATCTGGGAATAGGGATCCTTCCCATGGAGGCGCTCAAAGAGATGCCCGTGATCCCCCATGGTACTGCCCGAAGGTACCCCTTCGGGGTTCAATTTTTCATATTTGATCTGGTCCAAACTGGCGGTTTCTATGGCCGCTATATCCCAGGAGGACATAACCCCAATATCCGGCACCAGGGAGGGGGTGGTCATCCCCCAACAGTCACACATGGCGGTGATGGCGATGAGGAGGTTGATATAAAACACATTCCCCGGTTCAAAGGTATCTATAACGGTTTTGGTACATAGGGCCAGCCCTTTTTGGAAGTCAAGATAACTGGCGTCGGTAAGGGTAATGGCCCCGGTGGGACATACCTTGAGGCAGTGTTGACAAAGGGTACAGTTATGAAAATTTACTTCATATTCATCTTTATCATTAAAACTGTTCGCCTGATGGTTACAGCTTTCCACACAGGCCCTACAGTGGGTACATTTTTCACGGTCCCACGTGAGGCCCCCCTCAAGGCCGTGCTGCTCCCGGCGGGTACGGTCGCTGACGCAGCCCATGGCGATATTTTTTACCGCCCCCCCATAGGCGCAGCAGCCGTGGCCTTTGACATGGGCAAAATCGATGAGAAAATCCGCGTCATGGACAAGCCCCGCGATATCCACATGTTTAAAACCCTTGTGATCCACCGCTACAGTGTAGAGGTACTTTCCCAGGTGGCCCGCGGCCTCCAGTATCGGCGCCCCCAGACTTTCCGGGGTATAACCCCGGTTTTCAGGATGCCGGGAAGCGATATAGTGATCCACAAAAAAACAATTCCCCCCGTGATCTTTGACAAATTTCGCAAGGATCCGCATAAAAATAGGGGGGATAGTGGAATACCCCAGTTCCGATCCTACATGGATCTTGATAGCAACATTTTTGTCCTTCACCTTATCCCCAAGACCGGAGACCTCCAACTGCCGGCCCAGCTTACACGGCAATGTTTGATCCGCCTCATAGGCGGTGTAGGCCATATTGGAAAAATACACCTTCGAAGTCATTCTATTCCCTCCATTCGATTATCAGGGTTCTCAAAACCGAAGTTTCCCAAGAACCTTAAGATAGAGGGATTTTAAACGTTGACGTCAACATTAAGTCAATAGTACCATAGAAAAAATATGAAAAAAAATTATGATACCGGACATAGAATCATCGGTCTGACCGGGATGTACTGCGCGGGAAAAAACTATGTCGCCCGGATTCTGGAAGCCCGGGGGCTGCCGGTGCTTGATGTGGACAAGCTGGGGCACCAGGCCATTGAAATGGAAAAGGAGGCAATCCTTCAGCGGTTCGGCTCCGATATCCTGGGAAAAGACGGCGCCGTGGACCGCCGAGCCCTGGGGGCAAAGGTTTTCGGCAGTCCCGGGGAACTGGCGGCCCTGGAGGAACTGGTACACCCCGCGGCAAACCGCCTCACCGAAAAATGGATAGCCGGTATGCCGGAGGGCCCCTGCGTGATCAATGCGGCCTTGCTCCACCGGTCCGTTGTCTTTAAGCGGCTGGACTGTATCATTATCGTCCAAGCCCCGGTCCTTACCCGTTTTTTGCGGGCCCGTCAACGGGACCGGCTCCCGATTTTACCCTTGATCCGGCGTTTTAAGAGTCAACGGGAATTTATGTCTCAATATATATCTCAAAATGCCGATATTTACAGAGTAAATAACTTGGGTTATTTGGGCATCTGTTCCCGGTTTTGGCGGAGGGCATTGGAACACCGGATAGATGACCTATTATCCCGGGAGGGGGTTAGACGATAATTATGGAAAAGAGAAAGTTATTGCTTATTGCTATTTCAGTTGGGATTTTTCTAGTGATTGTCATCGGAGCTTCCATATTGATGTTTTCACCCAAGAAGCCTATTCCGCCGGCAGTGACGGGGACTAGCCGTCCGATTCCTCCGGGGAATACCGGGGAAATTCGGAGCGGGCAAACCCCGCCGGTAAGGGTGGACGTGACGGATATGGTTAAAAATCCCGATGAATTCAAGGGGCTGCAGGTACCGCCTGCTTCTTCGACCACCCAGGAAAACAACAATCATATCTATATCAATGGGGAGCCCATCAATATCAATGGGGAATTTATCAGCGGTGAACCAAGCGCGGATGGAACCGGAACCAGGACTAACTTGGTTATAAACATTCCCAGCCCCAAGACGCCGGTGGTTCCGGCCCCGGCAAAACCGGTGGCAGCTCCGGCGGAACCCGCAAAACCCGCCGTATCGGCCCCCCGTACCAAGCCCAATCCGCCTCCTGCGGCCAAAAGTACGCCGGCGGCCAAAAGCGTCCCGGCGGCCAAGAGCGCCCCGGCAGCAGCGCCCCGGACCCCGGCTCAGTCCGCTTCGGGACGTACCAATTTTTGGGTTCAAACCGGGGCCTTTTCTACCCAAAGCCGGGCCGAGGGAGTCAAGGAAACCCTGGCAGCCAAGGGCATTACCTCGATCATAGAAAACCGGAATGTAGACGGAAAGACCTTCTACCGGGTCCGGGTAGGTCCCTATACTTCTAATACCGAAGCTGCTTACTGGCTTACCTTGATTAAACAAATAAACGGGTTTGAAGACAGCCAAATTTGGCAGAACCAGTCCCGGCCCTAACCGGGCTTGAGGCCGGAAAAATTTCATCGGCTTTGGCCGTTGTCTTAAAAATGAGCCGGGGTTAAAACCGTCCGAGGTTTGACCCCGGTTATTTTTATAAATTGAGCCGTTGTATTAAAGCACCCCGCAGGACAGTTCCTTATATACTGCATGAAGTATTTCTTGCCTATTGCTTTTCGGGGCTGTTTGTTATGGGTCTTTGTTTTTTGGCTAACGGTTTCCCTGGGGGCCCTTCCCAGGGAACCGTTTTTCCGGGCGGATCTGCTCTGGTCCGGTTCCTGGGAGCGGGATAAAAGCCTGATAAACCGGGGGGATCTGCGGCTCCATGCCCTGGGTTTGACCACCCGGGGGCAGGTTACGGATAAACGGCCCATTCCACCCTGGGAAAATCCCCAAGAGGGTATTACCGCCCTGGGGGCCGGCCTCTACCACGGCGCCACCGGGTCCCGGTTCCTCTACGGGCTTATCGACGAATCAGGACTTGCCCCCCGGCTTCGTAATCCCGCCGGGCGATCCCTTCCTTTTTTGGAATACCATAAGCCTTCCACCGCGGATTTGAAGACCGCACCCTCATCGACCGGGGAACCGGCGTTTTACCTCAACCTGGCAAGTCCCCCCCTTGGCCCGGTGCGGGGCTTTGCCTCGGTCCATTTGGATGAGCAGTATACCCCGGCCTTTGGAGGAGGTTTTAACTTCCAATTTACCAAAAAGATCGGCCTGGGGATGGAGGGCTTCTTTAAAAAAGATACCCTGCCGCCCCGGTATGCTTCCTCCTGGTTTTCCAAGACCCCGCCGCTGCCCGAGCGGGATTTTCGGATCTATGGGCTCAATCTGACCTTTACCGCCCCCTTTTTTGGGATCGCCGCCGATATGGCCTACTCGGAAACCTTTGCCTTTGGCAGGGACCTCTACGGGAATATGGGGATCACCCTGGGAGACCGGCCCTGGCGCTTGTCTCTGGCCGTTGATGCGGCGGGGGATCGTTATGTAGGCAGCGACGGCAGCGCCCATGGGTCGCTGTTCAGGGCCGCCGGCCGCTTTGACTGGCGGGGAAAAAGGAGCAGCCTTTTCCGGATGGGTACCAGCCTCCGCGGCCCCGGGCTGGGGGAATCTTTTGTCCGGAGTTCCAGCCTTTTGTCTTACCGTTTTCCCACCCCCCTCCGGACCTTCCCCTTCGGGCTTTCCCGGATATCCCTGGAACTCAACCGGAACGCCTCGGATCCGCAGGAAATTACCGATGCCCTGGAGGGGAGCCTAGGCTTGATCCTGGGGCCGGTCCGGTCGGTTTTTCAGGGGACCCTGTCCGGCACAACCGGAGCCGCCGGGACCCCCCTGCCCTATCCCGGCGCTGAAAGGGACTACCAATTTGCATCCGCCAAGGTTTCGGGGGAGCTGTCCTATTCCTTCTCCCTGTTTCAAATCAAAACAAAACTGGGCTATTCCCATGTCCACCAGAAGGATCCCCTCTGGGACCTTTCGTTTTACGGTTCTGTCCGGGGAAGATTCGGCCGGTTCAGCGCCAAATTCGCCTGGACCGATTTTCCCGACACCTGGACCTATACTTTTTCCTGGAATTTGAAATATGGTAAAAGCTTTTATAAACAGAACCGGGCGTAACGGCCCGGGACGGTTAATTTTGTTGACGGATATAACCCAACTAATGTATAGTGGTTATAGAGGATAGAAGATGATGACAGCAGCGGAAGCGGCCGAGGCCGCCAAGGGTTTGACCTTTGAGAAAGTCTGGATGATGATGCAGGAAACTGACCGGCAGATACGGGAACTATCCCAAGCGGCCGATCGGCGGCATGCGGAACTGTCCCAAGCGGCTGACCGGCGGCACGCGGAACTGTCCCAAGAAGCTGACCGGCGACACGCAGAACTGTCTAAAGAAGCTGACCGGCGGCAGGAAGAGACCACTAAACAGATTAAAGAATTGTCTAAAAACATCGGCGGGCTTAACAATTCCTTTGGCAAATGGGTTGAGGAAATGGTTTCCGCAAAGCTCTGGGAAAAGTTCAAGGCGATTGGGTACACCTTTACCCAAGGCGGGCCGAGGAAGTTCTGGGAACAAGACCGGACAGTAGCCCAGGTTGATATGTTTCTTGAGAATGGGGACTATGCGATGCCGGTGGAGATAAAGTCGGGGCTGACGCAGGAAGACATAGACGAACATATGGAGCGCATAGAGAAGGTGCGGAAACAACTGGACAAACGGGGCGATCAGAGGAAGCTGGTGGGGGCGGTGGCTGCTATGGTGGTACCGGAGCATGTGCGGGAGTACGCCCAGAAAAAGGGGCTGTATGTCTTGGTGCAGTCCGGGGATTCGGTTATCGTAGCCGAGGCCCCCGAAGGCTTTAAAGTCCGGGAATGGTGACTGATACTTCGATGTTACCAAAATTATTAAGAGGTATAGAGGATAGACAATGATGACAGCGGCGGAAGCGGCCGAGGCCGCCAAGGGTTTGACCTTTGAGAAAGTCTGGATGATGATGCAGGAAACTGACCGACAGATGCAGGAAACTGACCGGCAGATGCGGGAACTGTCCCAAGCGGCGGACCGGCGGCAGGAAGAGGCCGCTAAACAGATTAAGGAGCTGTCTAAAAACATCGGCGGGCTTAACAATTCCTTTGGCAAATGGGTTGAGGAAATGGTTTCCGCAAAGCTCTGGGAAAAGTTCAAGGCGATTGGGTACACCTTTACCCAAGGCGGGCCGAGGAAGTTCTGGGAGCAAGACCGGACAATAGCCCAGGTTGATATGTTTCTTGAGAACGGGGACTATGCGATGCCGGTGGAGATAAAGTCGGAGCTGACACAGGAAGACATAGACGAACATATTGAACGCATAGAGAAGGTGCGGAAACAACTGGACAAACGGGGCGATCAGAGGAAGCTGGTGGGGGCGGTGGCCGCTATGGTGGTACCGGAGCATGTGCGGGAATACGCCCAGAAAAGGGGGCTGTATGTTTTGGTGCAGTCCGGGGATTCGGTTATCGTGGCCGAGGCCCCCCAAGGCTTTAAAGTCCGGGAATGGTGTGCATAGTGGCGCCTGGCGCCGCTTTTCCGGAGCAAGTCCGGGGTATGGTTCCAATTAAACGCGGGAGGTTTCCGGAGCGGCTTTTGATTTTTCGTATTCCCCGGTAAAATACTCAATTTTGTGGATCACCTTCTGCAGATATTTTTGCATCTCCGCAATCTGATTCTCCACTGTTTTTTTGTGTTCCAAAAGGAGGTCGCATCGCTTTTTTAGGGTCTTATCCCCCTGCAAGCTTAATTCAACAAAATTTTTTATCTGTTTGATGGGCATACCGGTATTTTTAAGGCAGCAGATCAAGCCGAGCCACTCCAGATCGTGTTCAGTATACCGGCGGACCCCATTCCGGCTTCTGGAAATACTGGGTAAAAGCCCTTCCTTTTCATAGTACCGCAAAACATGGGGGGGCAGGGCGGTTTTCTCCGATATCTGGCTGATTGAAAAATACAAAAAACCCTCCTTGGACGCCATAATGGTCCGGTAACGTAAGTATACCATGGACTTAATGTTAACGTCAACATTGACACAAGGAAATAGCAGGGGTTTCCCAAAAACCGCCCGGCCCTGTTTCCAAGGGCTGTTTTTTTGTTCTATTTGTGATAAAATAAAAATAGGTACAGTTTTGTGAGGCTTTAATGAAGGGAGTTCAGCATAGAAACGGTAAGGGTTGGTGAAAAAACAACTGATTTTGGAACCATGTTAGCTATTTTATTTTCGGCTGCGTAATTATGAAACAAAACATTGCGGTGGTTCCTCTTCTTTTTACCAGAAAATGGACCCTATCAATAAAAATGCTCAGGGGTTTTATCAAAATGGGTAAAACCAGGCTCTTTCCCAAACAGGATTATCATTTTGATCATATGAAAAATCTCTGTTTGGTTTATTTTAAACTCACCGCCCTGTGTAATCTCCGTTGTGTAATGTGCGGTCAATGGGGAGAAAAGGGGGTGATGAAAGATTGTAATATCGCCGAGGAGTCAAAAAAGGTCCTCTCCCTGGAGGATTATAAGCGGGTGGTTGACGAAATTGCCCCCTACCGTCCCATAATCTATATATGGGGCGGGGAGCCCTTTTTATACCCCCATTTAATACCCCTGGTCAAATACATGGTAGATAAGGGGCTGTATGTCAGTGTAAATACCAACGGCACCTTCCTGGAGAAATATGCTGAGGTGATGGTGCGGGATAAATGGAGTACCATTTTTGTATCCCTGGACGGTTTTAGAGATACCAATGATATCATGCGGGGAAAGGGCGCCTATGACCGGGTTATCAACGGGTTTACGGCTATTAACCGGGAAAAGGAACGGCAAAATTCGATTTATCCGGTCCTGGGGGTCGTAACCACCGTTACCAACATGAATTATCAGGATCTGGATCGGCTGGCGGAGGCGAGCAGGGAATACAAGCTTGACGTGCATATCTTTAATTTGGGGACCTATACCAATGACCGAATTATCACGGCCCAGCGGATCTTTATGAAGGAAAAACTGGACACCGACATTGATTGTCTTGCGGGGTATAATACAGGGTATAACGCCCATATCGACGGACAAAAACTCTACCGTATTTTACAAAATATCCACCAAAAGGATTTCGGCCATCCCATGATCACCGTACCGGCCCTGAACCCCGAAAAGATCCACACCTACTATGCTGATTTGGAAACCCCGGTCCGTAATCATTGTATTGTTCCCTGGTGTCAGACCAATATTAACTATAACGGCGATGTCCATTTTTGCGCCGATTATCCTGATTATATTCTGGGGAACGTCAAAGACCAGTCCCTGAAAAAAATTTATAACGGTGAACGGGCCAACCTGTTCAGAAAAACCATTAATGCCTGTAAAGGCGGAATGTTCCCCGGCTGTCTGCGGTGTTACCAGAATATGCTGTTCGGGGAAAAAATCCGGGGATATTAGGGGGCCCTATGAAGGTTAACCCGATTTTTCAGCGCCTTTCCCTGCTGACCGGAGCGGAGGTCCTGGAGGCCCTTTCCCGGGTCAAGGCGCTGGTTTTTGGCCTGGGCGGCGTGGGGAGCTGGTGTGCCGAAGCCCTGGTCCGTTCCGGGGTGGGAAATATCGTCCTGGTTGATTCCGACCGGGTATGTGTCACCAATATTAACCGCCAGGTCCAGGCCACTACCCGGACCGTGGGTTTATCCAAGGTGGAGGTCCTGGGCAGCCGACTGCGGGAGATCAACCCCGGCTGTATGGTTCAGGCCCTGGGGAGGGTGTTCTCCCGGGAGACCGCGGGGGAATTTGATATTGAAGGGGCGGATTATGTGATTGACGCCATCGACAGCCTTACCCACAAACTCGATCTCATTGAGATCGCCTCCGGAGCAGGGGTAGGCTTCTATTCCTCCATGGGGACCGCCCTCAAGATGGATCCGACCCAGCTTAAAACCGCCGATATTTGGGAAACCCGGGGCTGCCCCCTGGCGCGGCTGGTCCGCTCCGGCCTGAGGAAACGGGGGTTCCGGGGTCATTTTACCGTGGTATACAGTGCCGAACAGCTTCCCCTCCATAGGGAAATCGAGGTTTCCTGCGGGTCGGCCCAATGCCTCTGTCCAAGCCCCTGCGAAGAGCAGGGAGTGGAATGGTGCAGTACCAAAAAGGTGATCAATGGGAGCGCCGTCACCGTTACCGCCGCGGCGGGGATGATCCTTGCGAGCCTGGTGGTCCGGGACATCCACGCCCGGTACGGCCGGCCCCCGGAGCCGAGCCGTGCCCGGACCCGGCCCGCGGAGAAGATCCTCATCCCATGAGCGGCCGTTTTTTGCGCCGGGCCGGGGCAGGGGAAGCGGTGCTGAAGCTGACCACCAAGGCCGTCCTGGAGCGGAACCTCATTGCCGAAGGGGATCGGGTCCTTATCGCGGTTTCCGGGGGTAAGGATTCCACGACCCTTGCCTGGGCCCTGGCGGCGATCCGGCCCGCCGTCAAAAAGCGCTACGACCTGGCGGCGATCCACATCTCCAGCGATTTTTGCGCCTGCTGTAAAAAGGCCGCCCTCATCACCCGGCTTACGGACTGGGGGATCCCCTTTCAGGATCTTTTTGTACCCATTATCGGCCGGCTTAAGAACGGCGAAAAGATGAACTGTTACTGGTGTTCCACCCAGCGGCGGACGGAACTGTTGAAATACGCGATGGAAAATCACTTCAACAAGATCGCCCTGGGGCATCATCTGGATGACATCATCGAAACCTTTTTTATGAACATGACCGCCAAGGGGGAATTAGCGGCCATGCCCATGCGCCTGGTCTACCGGAAATACCCGGTAAGCCTGATCCGTCCCCTGGGGTATGTGGAGGAACAGCAGATCATCGCCTGCGCCGGCGAAAAGGGCTTCCTCTCGGCGGCCTGTACCTGCCCCTATGGGATCCATTCCAAGCGCCGGGAGCTGCGGAAGCGGATCGCCGAGTTTACCGGCAATTCCGGCGCCGTAAAACGACGGATCCTCCGGGCCCTGTCTTCGGGGGAACGGGATCTGTTGATGGAAGGGGATACCCCCGTTGTTGATTGGAAGGCGGCCATGCCCCGCGAAACGGTTGAATTGCCGGTAAAATAGCGTATATTTCTAATATGGTCAATCTATCGATCCTGCTCGCCTTTGTGGCGGGGTTGTTTTCTTTTTTGTCGCCCTGTGTGCTTCCCCTGATCCCCTCCTGGCTCTGTTTTCTGGGGGGTACGGTGGCGGGTCCCCCTAAGACCGCCGCCGGAAGGGCCCCGGAGGATGCGGCAACAGCCGGGGTTTCGGAAGCCTCCGCTCCTAAACCCCGGTTTATCCCCATAACGGTGAGTTTTATCCTGGGGTTCAGCGCAGTTTTCGTGGTCCTCAGCATCCTCCTTTCCGGAACTTTCCTGCTTATAGGCGGGTTAAGCCGGATCATCACTATGGCCGCCGGAATCGTCGTGATCATCCTGGGGCTGAACATGATCTTCAATTTTCTTGCCTTTTTGAACTATGAGAAACGTTTTCATCTTACCCAACGGCCCCGGGGCCTGGTTGGGGGCTTCTTGGCGGGGGCCGCCTTTGGCGCGGGCTGGACCCCCTGTGTGGGTCCCATCCTGGGGAGTATCCTCCTTTTGGCCGGCCAGGACGGGCAAATGGGAAGGGCCGCCCTCTACCTTGGGGCCTATTCTGCCGGACTGGGCCTTCCCTTCCTCGTTGCGGCGGTCTTCTTCGACCACCTGCGTACCTTTACGGCCAGGCTGCGGGCCCATCTGACCCTGATTCAGCGGCTCAGCGGGGCGCTCCTCATCCTCATCGGGCTTTTCATCCTCCTGGGGCGTTACCAGGCCCTGAATAGGCTTCTGATACAAAGCGAGTATGCGTTTATCGATTGGGTTCTGCAGGGAGGGCCCTGGGTCAGATGTGCTCCGGCGCTCCTGTTTTTTCTCATCGCCGCCCTCCCCCTGATGGCCCGCGGCTTACGGCGGAAACCGCTTTCCCGGGGTATACTTATTTTTTCAGGGATTTTTACGGTCCTGTGCATACTGCAGGCCGCGGGCTTTTTGGACAGCGCGGGGCTCCTCGCCCAATGGTTTAGCTACCGTCAGGGTATTTAGGGGGCGTGAAACACCCTGCCCAGGGTAAAAATATTTGCTTTTATCTGAGTTTCAGCGGGCTCGGAACACCGTCGATTATGCCCGGATTACGGTATCAAGCGTTCCGCTTGACGCCGGAGGACTCCCTCTTCTCCCCTGTTCAAAAGGGGGGGGCAGGGCAATTTGGGATGTTTAGCCGGGATACACCCGGAGAAAATTATCGGTACGGTGGAAAAAGTCGGGGCGGGGTGGCGGTATAAACCCATAGGGGGGACCCTCTGGGGGGACCCTATGGGTTTATAGCCGCCACGCCCCCAAAAAAGCACATGATAATGTGTTGATGAAAAAAGGTAGCATGGCGTAGGCCCGATAATGGCTATTGTGAGGGATAAGGCATCAGGCCGGACCCCCGAAAAATTCTTCCGTACCGATGAGGATGATTTGGTATATCCCGGATAGACGGTAACTGTTTTGCCCTGTGCCCTGCCTGAAAACCCTTGATGTGTTTTCGGTTTTTATAATACAGTAAAATTATGAGAAAAATATTTTTTTTGATCCTGTGCATTATAGGATTGGGGGCAAGTCTTTTTCCGCAAAGTCCCCGGGAGGGAACTAAGGGTATCCCCCAGCGGGTCAGCACGGCGTTTACCGCGGCGGGGGTTCCGGTCCTGCGGGAACCGGTGCCTTTGATTGATTTTGACCTTCCGCTTTTGGATGGAACCACCCGTAACACCAGGGACCTGCGGGGCAAGGTGCTGTTTCTCAATTTTTGGGCTACCTGGTGCGGCCCCTGCCGGGCGGAAATGCCCTCCATGGAGACCCTGTACCGGCGTTTCAAAAATCAGGGGCTGGAGTTCCTGGCGGTGAATCTACAGGAATCCCGGAAGGTGGTGAGCGCCTTTATGGATCAACTGGGCTTGAGTTTTCCCGCCGCCCTGGATCAGCAGGGGAGTGTCGGCGCGGCCTATGGGGTTATGGCGATTCCCACCACCTATATTGTTGACCGGGAGGGGAGGATCATCGCCCGGGTTACGGGGAGCCTTAATTGGGACAATCCCAAACTATTTTCCGCTTTTGATACGTTGCTTAGTTCCCCCTAAACCGGTATGGTGAGGTGAGCCGGGTTCAAAACCCGGTTCATGCGGACCTTGGGTCCGATGAAACTAATTCTGCAAAAGCGGCCTAAAGGCTTGTTTTGCACTTAAATCTAAGGCTGCTGTTTCAAACCTTCGGTTTTGAAACAGCCTCAGGTAGCTATGGTCCGTTATATTCTTAAGCGCATCCTCCTCATGTTTGGGACCTTGTTTTTCGTCATCCTCCTGACCTTTATGTTAATGCACGCCATCCCCGGCGGGCCCTTTACCCGGGATCGCCGGCTCCCGGAAGCGGTGGAACAGGCGTTAAATGAAAAATACCACCTCAACGATCCCCTGCCCCGGCAATTTTTTGACTACCTCCGGGGCCTGGTGATGCTGGATCTCGGCCCCTCCTTTACCTATGCCGGACACCGGGTGAATGAATTCATCGAAAGCGGCTTTCCCGTGTCGGCCCGGGTAGGCCTCGTGACCATTATCTTTGTGATCCTCCTCTCCATACCCCTGGGGGTTTTTGCCGCCCTCCACAACGGAAAATGGCAGGATATGGCGATCATGGTTTTGGCTACCCTGGGGGTTACCATTCCCTCTTTTGTTATCGCCACCCTGCTTATCTATGTTTTTTCCTTTAAATTGAACCTGCTCCCCACCTTTGGGCTTTCCTCCTGGAAGGGTTACCTCCTGCCGGTGATCGCCCTGGGGGGATACTCCCTGTCGTTTATTACCCGGCTTATCCGCAGCAGCCTGTTGGAAGTGATGGGCCAGGATTATATTCGTACCGCCCGGGCCAAGGGCATCCCCGAATACCAGGTACTCCTTTTCCACGCCCTGCGGAATGCCATTATCCCGGTGATCACCATCATCGGCCCCACCGTGGCGGCCTTCCTTACCGGTTCCTTTGTTATCGAAAAAATATTCGCCCTCCCCGGCCTGGGCATTCATTTTGTTACCAGCATATCAAACCGGGATTACACCACCATCATGGGGGTTACCATCTTTTACGCTGCCTTCCTGGTCATTATGACCCTGATGGTGGATGTTTTTTATGTGATGGTGGACCCCCGGATTAAATTGGAGTAGGGGGACGGCATGGATATTGACAGGGATCTGTGGGAACGGCCGGAGCATACCCATAGGGATATGGAGACCCTCTATAAACCGGCCAGAACCTTTGTCCAGGATGTATGGTTTCGTTTTTGGCGCCGGCCCACGGCGATCCTGGGACTCATTCTCATCATCCTCCTGATGGTTTTTGCCGTGGCAGGCCCCTTTTTTACCTCCCACCGGTATTCCGATCAGGACCTGGCCTTTGTTAATATCCCCCCCTATTTTACGGCCCAGGAGTATGGGGGACGTTATTTCTATGTTTCCCAGAACTTAAAACTCATCGAGGTAAATGGGGAGGGAAAACTCATCGCCAATATAAAGTCCCAAAAAGACGACGGGCAAAAAAAATTGATCGGTTTTGATGCCGGCGGGATAAGCTTGGGGATAGATTACGCCCAACGGCCCCCCGCCCTGGTAGATGGACAGGGGGTGGTGGTATCCCGGCCGCATTTTTTTTGGAATAAAACCTACCTTTTGGGGACCGATAATTTGGGACGGGACCTCCTTACCCGGTTGATGTACGGAGCCCGGATATCCCTGGTGGTGGCCTTTATCGCCGCCTTTGTCAACCTGGTCATCGGGATCCTCTTTGGGGGGATCTCCGGCCTTTTCGGCGGGTACCTGGACCTGGTCATGATGCGGATTGTGGATATTATCAGTACCATCCCCCTGACCCTCTACGTGATCCTGATCATGGTGTTCCTCAATTCGGGTTTTTTGAGCATTATCATCGCCCTCAGTTCGGTCTATTGGGTTAATATGGCCCGGATCGTCCGGGGACAGATCCTCGCCCTGAAGGAACAGGAATTTATCCTGGCCGCCCGAACCATCGGTACCTCCCTGGGGGACATCCTTACCCGGCACTTGATTCCCAACGCTATTGGGCCTATTATTGTGACCGCTACCATGCTTATCCCCACGGCTATCTTTGTAGAGGCCTTTATGAGTTTTATCGGCCTGGGGGTTTCGGCGCCCATGGCAAGCTGGGGAACCATGTGTAACGATGCCATAGAAACCTTTAGAATATCCGCCTATCAGTTGTTTATCCCCTCGGTAGCGATCTGTATCGCCATGTTTGCCTTTAATTTTGTCGGGGACGGCCTTCGGGATGCCCTGGATTTGAAAAAGGGGCTGTGATGCCGGTATTGGAAGTACGGGACCTGAGAACATCTTTTTTCACCCAGGACGGAGAGATCCGGGCGGTCCGGGGGGTGGGTTTTTCCCTGGAAAAGGGGGAAACCCTGGGAATAGTGGGGGAATCCGGGAGCGGTAAAAGTGTTACCGCCCTTTCCCTATTGCGGCTCCTGGATGAGCGGGCAAAAACCCAGGGGCAGGTGTGGTTCCATGACCAGGATATGCTAAAATTGCTCAAGCCGGCCCTTCGGAATATCCGGGGCAGGGGTATTTCCATGATCTTCCAGGACCCCATGTCTTCGCTTAACCCCCTGGTTCCCGTGGGACGCCAGATAGGGGAGATGATCGCTGCCCACCGGCGGCTCCGCCGGGACGAACTCCACCGGGAAGTCCTGGGCCTTCTAGCGGAGGTGAAGATCCCGGAACCGGAAAAAAGATACGCCGCCTATCCCCATGAATTTTCCGGGGGTATGCGCCAGCGGGTCATGATCGCCATGGCCCTGGCCTGCAAACCGGAAATCATGATCGCCGACGAACCTACCACGGCCCTGGATGTTACCATTCAGAATCAGATCCTCAACCTCCTCAAAAACATCCAGGCTGAAATGGGGATGTCTATTATCTTTATCACCCACGATCTGGGGGTGGTGGCCGAACTCTGTTCCCGGATCATCGTTATGTACGGGGGAATGATTTTGGAAGAGGCCCAAGCGGAGGATCTCTTTAGCCGTCCCGCCCATCCCTATACCCTGGGGCTGCTCAATTCTATGCCCCATTTGGAGATGGATAAGTCCCAAAAGCTCAAGCCCATCCCGGGGTCGCCGCCGGATATGAGCCACATTCCCGAGGGCTGCCCCTTTTCACCCCGCTGCGCCTATGTCCGGCGGATCTGCCTGCGCAAGGTTCCCGGGTTTTATACCGTTGGTAACAAACACCGGTCCCTCTGCTGGCTCCACGACCCGCTGGCGCCGAAATCGCCTGAGGATAATCCCTTTGTCCCGGCAGTTTCCTCCGCACCTTGCTTTATGGAGTGAGCCTTGGAAGATCCTATCCTGAAGGTTGAAAACCTGGTTAAACATTTCCCGGTCAAAGGCGGGGGCAAACGGGTGGTCCACGCGGTGGACGACATCAGCATACGGATCGAACGGGGCCTTACCCTGGGGCTGGTGGGAGAATCGGGCTGCGGTAAATCCACCTTGGCCCGAACCATCATCAGAATCTACGCTCCCAGCTCGGGCCGGATATACCTGGACGGTCAGAACATCGCGTCCCTGTCCCAAAGGCAGTTAAAACCGATCCGCAAAAAAATTCAGATGATCTTCCAGGACCCCTTCGCATCTTTGAATGCCCGGATGACGGTCAAGGATATTATCGCCGAACCCCTGCGGGCCCACCGGATCGGTACTCCCCGGGAGCAGGAGGAACAGGTTTTTGAAATGCTCGCCAAGGTCGGTCTGGAACGGGCCCACGCAAACCGCTACGCCCATGAGTTTTCCGGCGGCCAGCGGCAGCGGATAGGTATTGCCCGTTCCCTCATCCTGCATCCAAAACTCATCATCTGCGATGAACCGATCTCCGCCCTGGATGTTTCCATCCAGGCCCAGGTGGTAAATATGTTGAAAAACTTTCAGAGGGAATTGGGCCTGACCTACCTGTTTATCGCCCATGATCTGTCCATGGTGCGTTATGTCTCCGACGAAGTTGGGGTGATGTATTTGGGGAAGCTGGTGGAATTGGCCGGCTGCGATGAGATATACCAGCACCCCCAACACCCCTATACCCAGGGGCTTATCCGATCCGCCCCGGCCTCAAGCCCGGCCCAGGCCCGGCTGAAAAAAAGCATCCCCATCGAAGGGGATATCCCCAGCCCCATATCCCCCCCGCCGGGCTGCCGGTTTCATACCCGGTGCGCCTCCGCCCTGGGTATCTGCAAAGAACAGGAGCCGCCCCTAAAGGATTGGGGGGCCGGTCATTTTACGGCTTGTCATCTTTTGGAATCAAAACGGTGACTGACGCCATGTGCGTTACCGAATTTAAGAAATTCACCACGAAGTAGACCGCTATGCGGTCAATTAAATGAGCATAAGGCGAAGAAGGAAGAAGAACGCCCTTTCAAGCGGTGCCCCTCTGCACTCCCACTATTTAAATGGGTTTATTATTTCTATTCCTCTTATCCTTTGTCCGTCATTTAAATCTTCAGATATTATTCTTAAACAACCGGCAAATTCTGCTGAAGCCATTATCAATCCATCCCAAAAGGATATTTGTGATAAAATACTTATGTCGATTCCTTGTTCAATAATTTCTGTATTTACCTGTATCACTTCCATATGATAAAAATCATGTAAAATATTTTTTGCCAATAATTTATCAATATTTAATTTTGTTACGCTTGCATTATAAAATTCCTGTAAAACCTGAGTTGATATAACGGGTTTTTCATTGTCAATAATGGCTTTTATTATAGCCCGGGCTTTATTTTGTTTATTTTTATCATATTTATCTTCGGCATACACCTAAATATTTGTATCTATAAATATTTTAGCCACGATATAATTCTTCCCTTGTCCATTTTTTCCCTCCGGAATTTCCATTCGCTTGATCCATAAGTTTAAACGTATCATCAAGCCAATTTTTTTGAGGCATTCTTACCGTTTCATTTATTAATTTTCTAACAAGCATATTAAAGGAAATATTATTTTTTTGCGCATATTTCCTTCCAAGCGTCAATGTTTCCTCATCAATAGCCAATGTTATATTCTTCATTGTTTTAACCTCTCTATTATATAAAAGCGTCCACATATAATTTGTCAATAGTATAAAAAAGTCCGGCAGGGCCGGGCTTTTGTGGTATTTGGACAAGAAAGGTGACTGACACCGGAGCAAAAACGAACCCTCCCCGGAGGGAGGGGTTCGCTAAAACAGTGACTGACACCTCTGGGCAATGTTTATGGTTATTTTGTGAAAGTCCATGCCACAGGACTTCCAAGGATAAGTTTGTTTTCTCCAGGAACAAAAGTTCCTAGAAAACCTGGAGGAGTCTGACTCTGACCCGGTGATTCATCGATCAGTTTTGCGGATATCGTTGTCCCATTAGAGTAGATTATCCCCTTCCAATACCATGGTGTGCCATCCACCGGACTAATCTCAAAAGTATTGCCCGTTACAATGAACTTAAGATCTTTGTTTGATAGCTCATCACCAAGCCATTGCCCTTTCCCAAGCCATGTCCCTTGCAAGCCTGGGATCGCTGTAGCAGGTAGTTTTATGAAAATACCTTTATCGTCATAAGGCGATCCAAAGGTAAGTGATTTTTTATCTGCCGCAAGAATTACTGGAATCTCCTCCCCCGTGAAATCCCCATTCGAATCATTTTGTTTTACGGTTGTCTTTGTCCCATCAAAGTTGATCCTCCCATTGAAATAAGTAACCCATATGTTATCATTACCCCGCTGCTGAATCTCAAAATGAGTGCCCGAGATTATAACAGAATCTTGGTCCCCTTGCCCAAGCCAAGTCCCTTGCAAGTCTGGGATCACTGTAGCAGATAGTTTTATGAAAATACCTTCATCGTCATAAGGCGATCCAAAGGTAAGTGATTTTTTATCTGCCGCAAGAATCAGTTGAAAAACATCACCCTCGGAAGCCGCCTCACCCGGCTGCGGCGCCGGTATATTGGTTATTTTTGCGGATATCGTTGTCCCATTGATGGTGGTGATCTCCCCCTTTAAATACATTTTCCATTGGCCATCATCATCATGAAACCCCTGCAATTCAAACTTATTGTCCGTAGTGATTTCAATGCACTCAAGACCTGGTCTCCATTGTCCAAACCATTTCCCTGCCAAATCTTGGATCGTTACGGTTTGGCTACTGTTACCGCTGTTACCGCTGCTGCTGCCGCCGCCGCCACCACCGGAACCACCCGTGCCGCCGCCACCACCACCACCGCCACCCGGCGCTTGAACCGTTTTATTGTCAGTGAGGGTGATGGTTCCCTTTATGGCGCTTATGGTTCCGCTTCCGGATACTGTTACGGTAAAGGTAGTTGCTGAATTGGAGGGCTTGAGGGTTAGGGTTGTCCCGCTGCTTTCTACCGTGCCGGTGCTCCTGGTATTATCGGGGGTAATGGTTAATACATACTTGTCCCCCTTCTGCGGCGCATAGGCCGCCCGGCTGGTGTTTTCGGTAATTACCAGGGTGTAGGTCTTCCCTCCCGTGGTGGTGGTGTAGCTTACGGTCTCGGCAGTAGTACCGGTACCGCCACCAGTGCCGGTATCGCATCCGCTAGTGGTGAAAATCGCCGCCAGTAACAGGACGGCGAAACCGAAGAAAACGGCTTGTTTCTTTTTCATGGTTATCTCCTTTTGTATCCGAATATATCGATCCTTACGGAATAAGTACCTGAACCAGCGGTCCCCTGCGTTCCCGAATTTGGTATCTGTCCCCATTACGTTACCGGCGGCACTTGAGTCACAATTCACGCTATATGGGGTATATCTTAAAAAAAGAACGCTATATGTAGGGGGGGGGGGGGGGGGAAAGAGGCGTTTTTTTCCGGGGGCAATTAAGCAACCCGTTTT
>NZ_JAJQRC010000050.1:0-19507 GCF_046533115.1 Treponema sp. TIM-1 | reverse complement strand
AATCCATCACCTCCTCCCAAACCACCGGAAATATTATCAGTTCAGCAGGAGTTCGTATGGTAGAATCTGTTCCTGTTTTGGACACTAGTGACTTCTTATATATTTTATTCTTTCCAGATTTTCTTTTATCTTATTTGAATTAAATGCCCCGAACTGTAATTCTGCAATAGTTACAATTGATATTGCCATATCACCAACAGGTATTTTGTTCATTCTTTCAATGATTGTTTTATCTTGATTAAGAAAATAAATACAAATATTCGTATCCAGTAAATATTTCATAAGGTAATAGCAGCCTTTGAAATCCTGCTATTCCGTATATCAGCGATAATAGTTTCAATATCACGAGTATCTTCCCACGGTCCATATAATTTAAAAAAATCCATTAATTTTGATACTTTAGGTTCCTCATCCAAAAAAACCACAAGAACCCGTGAATTATTGATATTTATATCAGGCTCATCGAAAATAATTTGACCGTCCTTATATATTCCATAGGTGGCATTTTGCATAAAAACCTCCATGATATTTTTATTGTTTATTGTTTAATTTATAATGTCAATACCGTTTTTTATAATTTTTCATATATTTTGCCCAAATTTCGCACAACAGGCTCTTTACGCTTCGCCGCTCAAACGGCTCGGCCATCCGCCGGAACAACGCCCCCCGAAGGCCCTCCCGTGGGGGGCCCGGCGCATCCCCCTCATAACGCCTGGTACGGCAAAAAAAGCCCTCCCCGAAGGGAGGGCTCAACATGGCGTCGGGCGGCCCGGTCTCTATTGCTTGCGCCAAATCGGCCCGTTCTTGACGTATGTCCCGGGTGTACGGCCCTGGCTTTCGTAAAAGTTAACAAAGTTCTGCTCAAACCCGGCGCCGGTTTGGATTTCATATTTATCTTTTTTGATGGTAATGCTGGTCAGTTGATTATTTTTAAATGCACCAACCCTAATCACCCTAATCCCTCTGCCGAGAGTAACGCTGGTTAACCGATTGTCGAGAAATGCATTAAGCCCAATGGAGGTAACACTGTCGGGGATAGTAATGCTGGTCAGTTGATTGCTTTGAAATGCACCATTTCCAATGGTGGCAACCCTATTTCCCAGGGCAAGGCTGGTAAGTTTATTGCTGCTAAAAGCATCGTCTCCAATGGAGGTAACACTGTCGGGAATAACCACGCTGGTCAGTTGATTGCCGACAAATACATGATCTCCTATGGTAGTAACACTATTCCCTATGGTAACACTGGTAAGTTTATTTTCATAAAATGCAAGGTCCCCAATCCGGGTAACACTGTTTGGGATAGTAACACTGGTCAGTTCATTATCGGCAAATGCCTCAGAATATATCCAACCCCTAGAACTACCCATAGAACCGGATGCAATGGTGATAACGCCTTCAGGAATAATGACATTAGTTAAACCTTTGCCCTTGAACGCTCCTTCGCCAATGACCGTTACCGGGAGACCGTAGAGTTTTGCGGGAATGATGATATTGGTAAAAGAACCCTTGTACTTGCTTATGGTGAGCGTTTTGCCGTCGCTGTTCTGTATAACCTCAAAGTCCTCGTCCGGCGGGGTAACGGGCTGCGACACGGGCTGGGATGGCTCCGGCGCGGCGGTGGGCTGGGGTGCGGCGGCCTGCGCCACAGCCGTCTTGGGCCACTCCACCATCGCCGTGCCATTCTGGAATTGCACCAATTTTTCGAAAGTACCGATGCCCTTACTCGTCATTATAATAATCCTGAAGGTATCACTACCGGAGTAGCCGGCACTCGGTTTCGAGGAATATAGACGGTGTTTTCCTGTATAGATCGGTAGTTTGACTTCGCCATTCGTGACAGCCACCATCCTTCTGTTCGGGTTATTAGTGTTTTCACCCGGAGCATTGATTAAAAGTACCGCATCATTTTTTACAGAACTGATGAGGCTGAAATCGACATTCTCACCCTCCAACTCCTCCGGTAATCCGGTGATGGAAAGGCTTCCCGGCTCACTGCCGCCTGTAGCGGTGGTGGCGCATGAAGCGAAACCCAACGCGGCGCTTATTGCCAATGCCGCGGCCCATACTCTTGTGATGATTCGTTTCTTCATTTGTTTTCTCCTTTACTATTGTTTTTTCCATGTCTCGTCATTGCCGTTATCCCGCACGTAGGTGCCCGCGCCTGAGTACACATCCGCCAAATTGCCGATGTTCTCGAAGGCCCACTCGCCGATACTCGTTGCCGCCGGCAGGTTCACGCCGGTCAGGGCATCACACTCCTCGAAGGCCCACTCGCCGATACTCGTTGCCGCCGGCAGGTTCACGCCGGTCAGGGCATCACACTCCTCGAAGGCGCTCTCGCCGATGCTCGTTGCCGCAGGCAGGCTCACGCTGGTCAGGGCATCGCAGCCGGAGAAGGCGCCCCCGCCGATGTCCGTTGCGGCAGGCAGGCTTACGTCGATCAAGGGGCACCTGGCGAAGGCATAATCACCGACCGTTGTTGCCTTTGCGGCGCTGATCGTTTTCAGACTGGTAAATGCCGAACCCTCGCGATCACCGGCGGGAATCGCGGTGAGCGCGTCAGGCAGGGTCAGGGACACGATCAGCTTCTTTGCATCGCTGTCGTAGGTAAGAAAACTCGTGAGGGAACTTGCCGAAAGGTCAAGGCTCACGTACTTTCCCGCGTTTTCCAGGGCGGCGTAGACGGCCGCCGGGGTTTCCTTCCCGCGATAGGCCGCCGGGACCGGATCATCCCACGTTGCTCCGCCGCTTGCGGCGGCAAGGCGGGCCTCCAGTTTCTTCGCACTGGAAACCGCGCCCCCCTTACCGCACCCGGCCATACATATCGCCGCCGCGACCAAAACGGCGGACCCGAACAATATCCCACGGTTCTTTTTCATCTTTATCTCCCTTTGCGTTCCCGGCCTCACCGAAGCCGCGTCCGCCGGCAAATTAATTACTATGAAGAGCGGCACGGTCAGCCTGCACATCGCTCCCTGCCCCCCGCCCCCTATCCACTAATCACTTCTAACTCCTCCCTCCTCACTTTTACGGAATAATCGCCTGAACCACCGGCCCCCCGCCCAATAACCGCACGCGAACCGGTGAGCGTGTCCCGGCAGTAAAAACGGCGCGGCGTAGGCCCGGCAAATGCCGCTGTTACGGCAAAGTCCGAAGGGCCGTTGTAGGACCATTCCCTCATCGCGTAACCTTCATGGAATGATCGCCGACCCCACCGGACCCCATTGCCCCGCTTGCCCCTTCTGGTTCTCGTAGCGGCAGCAGACGTATGCCGTCATACCCGCATCCTCCGCGTCAAAGAGGAGCTTCTCCTTCCGCCGCCGGGTGAAGCGGTAGTGCTGCAGGCCCTTCCCGTCCGCGGGGGGCTTCATCAGGTAGTGCTTATCCGATGCCGCCTGTTCCAGGGTGGCCCCGCCGGGGGGCATGATCCCCAGGTAGACCGCATAGCCGTAGTCGCTCGCCGGGTCCAGTTCCCGGGTCCCCGCCAGGGGCCCCAGGTGCGCGGTCAGGGCGTGGGGGCCGCCGGGGTAGCTTAACGACGCCGCGGGCACCCCGTCCGGCGGCGGCGCCGGGGTCGGGTGGGTGTCCCTGGGCCGGAAACCCAGTCCCGCCCAGTCCCCCTCGGTGAGCGGGGGCAGCTTGAAGTACCGGTCCCGGAAGAACCGCATCTTGGCGCTCAGGGCCGCGAAGGCCCCCTGGCACTCCACGGTGATCACATGGGTCCGTCCCGCCTCGTCCGTGGCCTTCTGCAGCAGCGCCTCCGCGTTCCCGTAGAGGGTCCCCAGTTCCGTGAACTGGTCCGGGGGAATTCCCCAGGCCGTCCGCAGTTCCGCGGTCAGGTAAGAAATCCAGTTGTGGTACATCGCCAGGATCTCCGTGCGGGGTCCCGGCATCCAATCGCTTGACTTTGCCATAGTATGCTCCTTATATATGAACGGCCTCAAAGGCTGTTTTTTCCCCGTTCCCGCCATTCGCGGCAACGGCCGGGTTATTGGTGATAACGACTGAGTCATTTGTGATAACGGCTGATTTCTTTGTGGTAACGGCCGGCTTTTTGGTGGTAACGACTGAGTTATTCGTGGTAACGGCTGATTTTTTTGTGATAACGGCCGGCTTATTCGTTATAACGGCTGAGGTCTCTGCGCCCATGCCGGACACCCACCGCGTCACGGCATACACGATATATGGGGTACTGGTTATTGAAATTATGCTACATATTGGGGGGGGGTAAGCGGGCGTTCTTTTGCCGCAGCCCGCAGATCAACCATCCTGGAATACGCCATACCCGCCTCCTCGTCAAGATTTACCACGAGGATACCACGATGGAGCGCAGAATGCAAGGGAACGGGGAATATCCCCGGCAATGCTCAGTCTCTACAAAGGACAGAAAAAACCACAAACCTCACAAACTTTTCATTTGAAAGTCATGTTTTTATCATCTAAACCGCATCCGATACCAACTTTCATAATTCCTCACTTCTCACCACCTCCCTCCTCCCGATCTTCCTCTTTGTTCGTGGTGTTCGAGTGGTTCGTGGTTACTTTTCCACGTTTTGCGGCTCGTAATCCCCATTTACGGTGTCTTCACAAAGCCCAAACCCCTCATTTTCCTTATTTCCCGCGGGTTCCACATGGATCATAATATCATAGACCCCCTCCACCCGCTCCTTAATCGCCCGTTCCACCTGGGATGCGATCCGGTGGGCCTCATATACCGTCAGGTTCGGATCCACCTCGATATCCATATCAATGTCCCAAAAACCCGCTATCCGCCGCATCCTGGCCCGGTGGGGGCGGCCCGCGCCGGCTACCGAATGGACCGCGTCAAAAATTGCCCGGTAGGAGGCGGTTCCGGAGCCGCCGTCCATAAGTTCCGCATTGGCTTCGATAAAAATACCCACCGCCGATTTGATAACCCAGCACCCCACCAGAATCGCCGCCGCGGAATCAATGGCCCCATTCTTAAAAAACAGGGATAAGCCCAGCCCCCCCAGGACGCCCAGGGAGATGATCACGTCGGCGGCCATATTCTTGGCATTGGCCCTGAGCATGGCCGAAGCGGCTTTTTTGCTGAACAGGTATTGGCTCCAGGCCAGCACCAATTTTCCGGCTATGGAAACCACGGTGATATACAGGGCCTCCCGGGCGGGAACCTCCCGAATACTGCCGGAAAAGAAGCTCAAAATCGCATTGAGGATGAGCTGGGCGCCGGCAAAAAACAGGATAAAGGAAAGGACCGCGGTGGCCACGGTTTCGGCCCTGCCGTGCCCCCAGGGGTGACCCGCGTCGGCGGGCCGGGAAATGACCACCGATACCAGGAGGGACATCAGGGCGATAAGCACATCCACCGATGAATCCATGCCGTCCCCCAATACGGCCAGGCTTCCTGAGGATATCCCAAAACCAATTTTAAGGATCGCCAGGAACAGGTTTCCCGCCAGGGCTGAAATAGCCGCCGTTTTTATAATACCACCCCTGCCGGCAGGTCCCGGGGCGGATAAGGTCGATTCGGACAAACGAAGGTTACCTCCTTACCTTACTATACCATCAAATCGGTTTTAAAATTAACCGAATTTTGAAACCGGCTCAATATACCATAAGATATCAACGATTTCTACAAAATGATTGCTCAATTTTAAAATAACGTTTATTCTTTACTTATGGCAGATATTGATCTTTATACTTTATTAGAATCCTATGCGAAAAAATTTCATTCCCCCTATATTGATTTGGATAAATTTATCCACTATGTGGAAAAAAGCGCCCAACGTTTATCGGCGGCTCATCCGGAATGGCTCCCCTGGAGTACGAATACGGAGAAAAAAATCTGGGAAATCCTGCCGGTTTTGGTGAAAGAAGAAAAATGTAAACTGAATACCAATACCAAGGAAACGCAAATTTTTCTTTCCACCTTTTATATAAACGTCATTCGGCAGGCCTATACGGCCGGGGAAACCGCGGAAATGCCCTTTCCCGATGAAAAAACCCTCAAATTGAATATCGCCCCGGATCAGCTGCGGGTCCTGTATATAGAGCATGACCTGGGCCCATATATGGAGAATCCCCAGGAAACGATTTTACCCATTATTAAATTTACCTTTCCCCGGGACCTGCCCGATATGATCATTCTATCGGATCTGATTCCCCGGCGCTTGTCCGAAATGACCATGCTCAAAGTTCAGAAATATCTGTGGGTCCAGGGTAACAAGGAGCATATCCAAAGCAAAATGATCTCCCGGTTCCAGGGGAGGGAAGATTATTTAAAGGATATGATCAACTATATGATGACCCAGCCCATGAATTGTTTGTACAGCATAGAATCCGGGGGAGAGCTTTCCTTCCTCTTCTTTTCTTTTTTCTGTAACCTCGTCAAAGGTGAAGTACTCCAGAAAAACGAGTTAACCGTCCGGGATATCGCGATCCTGCAAGCGGTCTATATTCTGGAAATTCTGAATAATTATCACACCAATAAGGTGGTCCGGGCCAAAGCACGGGAAACCGCTTTAAAAAACCTGGGCCTCTGTTTTGACAAACCCCCCTATTTGTATAATCTGTCCGCCATTATGAAATTCAGCGACAGCAAGGGGATCCCTCTTTTAGGGCAGTATTCCCAGGAAGATCTGGAAACCTTTCTTAAAACAAAAGTCACCGAACATGCGGAAAACGAACTGCCGGAATTGCTTATCGTCCATGATCCGGCCGGGGAACAGTTTTTTGTAAAAAAAACCGTTATCCTGCTCCTCTGTTCCCGGTTTCTTACCGATGCCCGTCCCGGGGTAAAAAAAATGGTTTCGGAACGCTGGTTCAAACTGCTCAAGGCCTATGATCGGGAGCCCGCAATGGATAATGATGAAGATTTTGAGCGATTATTACACCAGATGACAAGAAAAGTAAACCCCATGCTGCTCATACTTTTACGGGACAATAAGTTGGCCCTGACCTATCACGAACTGGAAAAAAGTACCAAACTCTCGGAAACCTCCAAGCTTTTTGAAGACGGAAAGGTACTCCCCCTTTCGGTACTGCTGTTGCTTGACCGAAGGGCGATCCTCTCCGACTCCCGAATGCTGCTGCCCTTCTGGTATTCTATCCCCATCTTGGTCCATATTATAACTTTCTTTAAAAACCTGGGTAAACGAAAAAACGCCCAAAATGCTCAAGATGATGAAGAAACCCTGGAACCGGAATCTTACCTGGATACTAATACTAATTTATCATCCGTCCTTAAGGATATGGCGGCGGAACTTATCCCCCAGGGAAAAACCCTGGCCGAAACCTTGGGGGATCATGAAGCCCGCTGGAATACCCGGCTTAATCCCCAGGCACGAAAAAATCTGGTGGAGGATGTTAATTCCTATATCTCTGACCGGATGCGGCAGCTCATGCGGCTTCCCAAAAAACCAAAGATCACCCGGGATTTTCTTGAAGAGACCGCCGAGTCCTTTGTCTCGGAATCCTCGACCTTGCAGCAATTGGGCGACTACGATGCGCTCATCGCCTACATTAAGCTTTATATCATAAATTTGCTGCAAAACAGAAGAATTTAAGTTCCCTATTGAAGCGTCATGCATGCCGGATCCATATAAGAGGTATCATGGATATGCTCCGGCTGCTTACGGATCCGTCGGATGTAAGCCCCCAGGGAATCCATGACCGGCGCGCCGTAAACCGCCGGATCTACATTAGCGGGAGGCGTTTATGAATAACCTCAACTCCATCTTGATCGAAGGTAACCTGGTTCGGGACCCCCTTCTCCGTTCCACGGCCAAAGGGACCCCCCTTTGTACCTTCAGCCTTGCTTCAAATCGTTTCTTTAGACAAGATTCGGTATTGGAAAAAGAAGTGGGCTTTTTTGACGTGGAAACCTGGTCGAAACTGGCGGAAAGCTGCTATAACCTGGGTCACAAAGGCAGGGGGGTACGGGTTGTGGGCAGGTTAAAACAGGATCGCTGGGTCGGAACCGATGGAAAACCGAGATCCAAGGTTACCATCGTGGCGGAACATGTGGAATTCCGTCCTGATTTTAAGAAAGAGGAGGAACCCGTATCCGGAAACATCGTGGCGGATGAAGCTTTTTCAGAAATACCGGTCGAGGAGGAAGAAATATTAGAACCGGTAAGTTTCTAATAGACAGTAACGACTAAAAGTTGCACTATTTCCAAAGCCGGTTTCAAAAAACTCAAGTTTTGAAACCGGCTCCACCGATAAGAGGTTTATGATGAAGAATTATCATCCCATTTTTAACGAACTCTTTGAACGGTATCCCGAGCTGGCCCCCTGCGCCGGGGACCTAGTGCTTGCCGGCGAGCTCCTGGAAAAGGGGATCCGGGAAGGAAAAAAAATTCTCCTCTGCGGTAACGGAGGCAGCGCGGCGGACGCGGATCATATTTCCGGCGAATTGGTAAAATCCTTTTGCCGGCCGCGGCCCCTGGCGGCGGCGCTGGGGGAGAAGCTCCGGGCCCTGGACCGTGAAAAGGGTGAAACCTTGGCCCGTTCATTACAGGGGGGCATTCCGGCGATTAATTTAACCGGCCATATTGCCCTGTCCACCGCTTTCGGAAACGACGTGGATCCCTACCAGGTATTCGCCCAGCAGACCCTGGTGTACGGCGCCGAAGGGGATATCCTTTGGGGAATTTCCACTTCGGGTAACGCAAAAAATATTTATTATGCCGCCCTGGTTGCCCAGGCTAAGGGCATGCGGGTGCTGGGCATGACCGGAAAAGACGGAGGCGTCTTAAAACAACGCTGCGATGTCTGTATCAAGGTGCCCAGAACAAAAACCTATGAGGTACAGGAATTACACCTTCCCGTATACCATGCCCTCTGCCTTTACCTGGAGGCATGTTTTTGGTAAGCCCCGCAAGAGAACCTGGGGCAGTTTCCCCCGCAGGCGCAGCAAACCCCTACTCCTGGGGCGTGTAAAATCCGTCTTTCCAGTTAAAACGGCAGGTATTGGGCAGGGGAAGGGCGTTTCGGACCGCGGTCATAATGTCCTTGTAATCCTTTTTCTTTAAGGGGGGGCCTGAAAAATCCAGGATAAAGCGGTTAAACCCCGCTGTTTTAAGAAAGGGTACTTTATCGCCGATATAAAAGGGTTGCTCCGGAATAACCAGGGAACCGTCGCCGGTATTGATAAGCCGGAAGGATTCCTCCCGGTTATCCTGAAATTTACTAAAATGATACACCCCCCCCAGATTGGCCCGGATTCGGAACAGGGCCGGATAGGCAAACAGGGTGATAAAGACCCCTGATCTGCGGCCGGCTTCAACGGTACGTTCCAGGTTTTGACGGTTATTTTCCAGGGGAGAAACCATAAAGTCCGTACCCAGGGAGGCAACAAAAGCAAGGGCCCAGCGGTTAAAGGTATACAGGTAAGGACCGGCAATAAGGGAAGCGGCTTTGCCCCGGAAATAAGAAAAATGTCCCGGATTATTGACCACAAATTGGCAATACCCCTGCTCCATAAGCAGCGGAATCTCTTCTTCCAGGACTTTTTCCCGAGCCTGGGGAAAATAAGGATCCAGCGCCAGGATGATTTCCCCGGGACTAAAGGGCAGGGAAGGCTTTTTACCCAAAAGATGATCCGCGGTACGGCGGTTGTAGGCCAGGAGTACCCGTACCGGCCGGACCGCCTGGAGTATATACAGGGCCTCGATTTCCGAGACCGCCCCGTAAAACCCCTCGGGGAAGGCCCTGGTTTCACTCTTTTTCAGCCCCGGCAGGGTTATCTCCGGGGCTTTTTCCCGGCCCGGTAAACGGCGGAACCCCTCTGAATTTTTAGACAGCACCGGGGGATACCGTTTGGACATACCCTTGGTTTGGATAAGATAAACCGAATCTCCGGTATCAAACCCCTCGGGAATGGAAACCCAGCGGTTTTTTCCCTCATCCTCAACAAAATGTATCCGGTGGGACCGGCGTTCCGAATCGTCCGCCCGGTGCAGCCGGATAGAATCCCCGACCACTGGCGACAGGACCCCGGCGGGGAGCAGGCCCCGGCGGTCCTCACCGCTGCCCCGGGTCTTGAGGATGGTCCCCAGGGCTATCCCGGTGCCTCCGTCCTGATCCGCCTTGAGCCACGGAAGCCCTTGATCCCTTTCCGCGGCAGCCGCTCCGCCCGTTCCGGTATAGGCCCCGTCAAAATAAAAGGTCGTTTTGGTCCGGGCAAAATCATTCCGAAGGATGGCAAGCCCTTCGGCGATTACCTTTTCCGGATTACCCCCCAGGCCGTCCAGTACCCGCCGGTAGGCGGCCACCACGGTTCCCACATATTCGGCACTTTTCATCCTCCCCTCTATCTTGAAGGAATTCACCCCGGCTTCTATTAAATCAGGAACCCGCTCCAAAAGCTGCAGGTCCGAAGGGCTAAAATAATAACCCTGTCCCTGTCCCTCCCCATCCCGGTAAATCCGGCGGCAGGCCTGGGTACACATACCCCGGTTGGCGGACTTTCCCCCCAGGAAACTCGAAAAAAGACACAACCCCGAAGCGCTTACACAGAGGGCGCCGTGGACAAAAATCTCCAGTTCCAGGTTGGTTTTTTCCCGGATATCCCGAATCTCCCCCAGGCTGAGTTCCCGGGCCAGAACCACCCGGGAAACCCCGTATTTGGAAAGGATATTCCCCCCCCGGGCGGAGGCAATATTCATTTGGGTAGAGGCGTGAAGTTTAAGGGAAGGAAAATTATCCCTGACCATTCGGAGGATCCCAAAATCCTGTACGATTATGCCGTCAGGGCCCAGACCGGCCAGATAGTTCAGGAGCTGATACATCCGGTCGGCTTCCCGCTGCTCAAAAACGGTATTTACCGTTACATAAACCTTCCGCCCCATCCGGTGCAGGGTCCGGAGGGCCCCCTCAAACTGGGAATAGGCAAAGTTGGCGCTTCGCATCCGGGCATTAAAACTCTTGAGCCCCAGGTAAACCCCGTCGGCCCCCTCCCCCACGGCAGCCGCCAATGCCTCAGGAGATCCCGCCGGGGCCAACAATTCAACCATTTCCATTACCTAAAGCACCTGCTGCAGTATATTCAACGCCTGTCCAATCTCGTTGTCGCTGATAATATAGGGGGGAAGGAAACGCAGGGTATGGGTCCCCGCGGAAAGGATCAGGAGCCCCTGGGCCAGGGAAGCCTCCAGTACCGGCCAGGCTTCCACGGTGATATCCACCCCGATCATCAGGCCCCGGCCCCGGATCTCCCGGATCTTCGGATGATTCCAGGACCGGAGGATCTCCTGGATCTTGTCCCCCTTCCTCCGGATCTCCTGTAAAAATTGCGGTTTTTGTACCGTATCAAGCACCACCAGGCCCGCGGCGGCGGCCAGGGGGTTTCCCCCAAAGGTGGAACCATGATCCCCAACCTCAAAGACATCCGCCGTTTTTTTGCCCCCCAGGACCGTCCCCACGGGGACTCCCCCGGAAAGCCCCTTGGCCAGGGTCACTACATCGGGTTTCACGCCGTAGGCCTCACCGGCCAGGAAGGTTCCGGTCCGCCCCACCCCACACTGGATCTCGTCAAACATGAGGAGTATGTCCCGGTCCGCACAAAACCGGGCCGCGGCCTTAATATAGGCTTCTTCCTGGGGGATGATACCGCTTTCACCCTGGACCGGCTCCATGAGGAGTCCCGCCACCGAGGAAGGGTCCAGGGCCCGATCCAAAGCGTCTATATCCCCGGGGGGCACAAAAAGGAAGCCTTCGGTAAAGGGACCAAAATTTTGGTGGAACTTTTCCTGCCCGGTAGCGGCCAGGGTGGTAATGGTCCTGCCGTGGAAACTCCCCTTCAGGGTAACGATCCGGTGCCGTCCGCCGCCGTATTTTTTAAAGGAGTATTTCCGGGCTATTTTGCAGGCCCCTTCATTGGCCTCCGCCCCGGAATTGGCCAAAAAGACCTTTTGCATCCCCGCCGGGGCACAGGCGGCCACCAGTTTTTCCGCAAAGGCCAGGGATACATCGCTCTGGTAATAATTACTCACGTGGTTGATTCTCGCCGCCTGCGCCGAAATAGCCTTTACCAAGGCCGGGTACCCATGGCCCAAACAGTTCACCGCGATACCGGCGGTAAAATCCAGGTAATGGTTTCCGTTGACATCCGAAAGCCAGGCCCCTTCCCCTTTGACAAAGGTTACCGGCAACCGGTGATAGGTGTTCATAAATAGGTCCGTCATGGTTTGCTCCTCAGGTAATCATAGTTCCAATCCCCTCATCGGTAAATAACTCAATGAGCAGGGCATGGAGAAGGCGTCCGTCGATGATATGGGCCTTTTTGACCCCCCCTTCCAGGGCGAGTCCGCAGCATGCGGCCTTGGGGATCATCCCCTTATTTATCACCCCCCCCCGGGTAAGGTCATCCAATTCCGCCTTGGTAAGCGCCTTAATTAACGAATCCGGGTCCTCCACGTTTCGGAGTATCCCCTGTACATCGGTCATCAGGATGAGTTTTTCCGCTTTCAGAGCCGCGGCGATCTTGGCGGCGGCGGTATCGGCGTTCACATTGAGGGCATGCCCCGCGTCTTCCCCGATCCCCAGGGCTACCGAGGAGATCACCGGAATGGTTCCCGAATCCAGGATGACCGTTAACACGGAAGTTTCCACGGTCTCGATTTCCCCCACCAGGCCCAGATCCTCCTCCGTGATCCGCCTGGCCTGGAGCAGGGCTCCGTCAATGCCGCAAAGGCCCAGGGCCCTGCCTCCGGCCCCCTGGATCAGGGAACATATATCCTTATTCACCTTACCGCAGAGCACCATCTGAACAATTTCCATGGTTTCCTCATCGGTATACCGCAGCCCCCGGACAAAACGGCTTTCCTTGCCCATGGCGGAAAGCATAACCCCGATCTCCGGGCCGCCGCCATGAACCAGCACCACCCGGATACCGACACAGGTCATGAGGATCACGTCCTGGATCACCGCCGCCTTGAGGGAATCGTTGATCATGGCGTTTCCCCCGTACTTAACCACCATGGTTTTACCCTGGTATTGTTGTATATAGGGGAGGGCGTGGATCAACACCTCCGCCCGGTCGTTATTCGAAATCGTCATATCCTTCATTTTATTTCCTTAATTCTTTTATTCCGCAATTCCTAGGAGCGATAGTCGCCGTTTATCCTGACATAGTCATAGGTAAGGTCGCAGCCCCAGGCGACGGCCTCCCCCGGACCAAGGTTAAGGGGATCGGGCATACGAATTTCCCCACCCGCCGCCGGGTTTCCCCCCCCCAGATCTACCAGGATCCATATTTCATCTTCCAAAAGAATTTCTTTAGCCTCATCTTCGGAAAAGGGAACTGCGGCCCCGCCCCGGCATACCAAAAGAGTACCCCGGCGGCTCGCGAAACGGACATCCACCGCGGCCGGGTCAAAGGAGACCCCGGCGTAACCAAGGGCGCAAAGGACCCGGCCCCAGTTGGCATCGGCGCCGAAACAGGCGGCCTTAACCAGATTTGAGGCGGCCACGGATTTTGCCAGAACCTCCGCGCTTTCCTCGTCCGCCGCTCCCCGAACCGCCACATTCAACAGCTTACCGGCCCCCTCCCCATCCCGGGCCATGGCCCGGGTAAGGTACAGGCAAAGAAATTCCAGGGCCTTTTGAAAGGCCTCGAATGCATCCCCCCCGGTATTGATCGGCGGATTCCCCGCCTCACCGTTAGCCATAATCAGGACCATATCATTGGTGGAGGTATCCCCGTCCACGGTAAGCCGGTTAAACGTACGGCTGACCCCATACCGGAGGGCCCGGTCAAGGAGGGGCGCGGATATGGCGGTATCGGTGGTGATAAAACAGAGCATGGTGGCCATATTGGGATGGATCATCCCCGAACCCTTGACCATACCCCCCAGCCGGACCGGAACACCCCGGATCTCTATTTCCAGGGAAATATCTTTTTTCCGGGTGTCGGTGGTCATGATCCCCTCCAAGGCGGCGTCGTGGCCCGCCGTATCCCCCTGCAGGGACCGGACCAAACGGTCCATACCGGCTTCAATAACCGCGATGGGCAGGGGAAGGCCGATAACCCCGGTAGAAGCCACCGCCACCTCCTCCCCGGCGATGAGGAGCTTCTCCGCGGCCAAAGCCGCCATACGCCGGGCGGCGGCCAGCCCCGCCTCGCCGGTACAGGCGTTGGCGTTACCCGAATTGGCGATCACCGCCCGGCAGCCCCCCCGGGCCAGATGTTCCCGGCTGACCAGGACGCTGGCGGCCTGGACCCGGTTGGTGGTAAACATCGCCGCCGAGGCACAGGGCTTTTCCGAATAGATCAGGGCCAAATCCCGTTTTTGGGATGAAGCCTTTATTCCTGCCCGGATCCCCCCGGCCCGGAACCCCCTGGGGGCGCATACGCCCCCCGCTATCTCTTTCACCGTCCGTTCCCCTTCTTGTTCATCAACCATACCGCAGCCGCCTTCCCGTTAAAATAACGAAGGAATCGCGGTAAGTCCCGCGGTTTCATCAAACCCGAAAATAATATTCATATTCTGAATGGCCTGTCCGGCGGCACCCTTAACCATATTGTCAATGGCGCTGAGGATGATCAGGGTAGTACCCCCCTGGTCCAGGTGTACCGAAATATCGCAGAAATTGGACTGCCGCACCCGGTTGGAAGCGGCGGCAATCCCCGGGGGAAGCAGCCGGATAAAGGGTTCGTCCCGGTAAAACGCCGCGTAAAGTTCCCGGATTTTCCCGGTTTTCTCCTCAATCTCCCCGCCGGGGGGACGGGGCGCCCCGAAAACGGTCCGGGACCGCCAGGATTCCGCCAGGGGGATATAGATGGTACTGAGGATACCCCGGTTCATGGGCGCCAGGTGGGGGGTAAAGATCACCCCCGGGGCGTTTCCCCCGGCCATGGCGGCAAAATTCCGGCTTATCTCCGGGGTATGCCGATGGGCGCCCACCTTGTAGGGGATCACCGCATCGGCGCATTCGGGGTAATGGAAGGCCCGGCTCGGCTCCCGCCCCCCCCCGCTTATCCCGGAAGCGGCATCCACGATCACCACCCCCGGCCCGGCAATACCCCGGGCAAGGGCGGGAAACGCCCCCAGGGACGCCGCGGTAGGATAACAGCCGGGGTTTCCGATGATCACCCGTCCCCCGGCGGCCAACTCCTTTATTTTCCGCCGGTTGAATTCCGGCAGGCCATATACGGCATAGGACCGCAGTTCGGGGTGTTTATAGGGCTTACCGTACCAGGCGGCATAGGTTTCCTCATCATCCCCGAAACGAAAATCCGCGGATATATCGATAAAGGGGACCCCCTTTTCCATACAAAGTTTCCCGTAATCCTCCCCCGCCCCGGCGGGCAGGGCCGAAAAAACCACCCCGGAATTTTTAACCACTTCTTCCGCTTTATCCAGGGTAACTGAAACCCGCTTTAAAAAATTGGGGTATACCGCTTCAATCCGGTCCCCCTCAAAACTCACCGAGGAAAGGGAAAGCCCCGTAATCCCGGCATGTCCTGATAAAAGCCGGACTAATTCCGCCCCCGCATATCCGGTAGCGCCAATAACTCCCGCAATCATACCATAACCCTCACCTTTGCTTTTAAGCCCGTTTCAAAACCCACATTTTTTGAAACCGCCTCTTGGTACTGAAAAAATAGACCTTTAAAGGGGAGCACTTCCCCGGCAGCGTCAAGACAAGGCCGATAAATTCCGGCCCCCTCTTACTTAAGACGGGAAGCGGCGGTACGGAGACGGGATACATAATAAGCGGCAAGAAAAAAAGCCGGCCGGCGGGAAAGGGAAACACCATCCTGCAAAATCTGCTGTCCATTCATGATTATAAAATTACATAAATAGTTATCCCTGTCAACAGCCTGTTTCTATATATTTGTAATTTTTATGCAAATTTTACCCTGAATTTACCGGTATATCTTGACTAATTATTAATATTTTGGAATATTTATACATTCGAGTTTGTTTAAAAACAGGGAGTCGTTTCAAAATCCGGCGACCCGGCAGGATCAGGATTTTGAAAGACAAATCGTGCTTGTCAAGCAGCCTGAGATTTCAAATGTTAAAAAGGCAGGTAACATGATGACTCAAACAGTTGAGTTGGAAGTTCAAGAAACAAGGGCTTTACCGCCGGTAATCAGCCAAGACCCCGCCGAGGAATTCCAAAGCGGAAAGATATATTGCGCCAACTGTATTCATTGTAAACTGATCCCTGCCAAATCGGATCGGGAAGAACGGTATGTACTGCGGATCCGCTGCGCGGCGGGAAAATGGAAAAAAAAGCTCGGCCAGGAAAAGATGTACAAATATTGTACCATCACCCGCCGTTACCTGGATAGCTGTGACGCCTATGAGGAAATGGGCGACACCCGGGAATTTATCCGGGAACTCCGAAAGAACCTCCCCAACCGGGATGAATTCTACACCCTTGAAGATAGGGATGAGGACGACTAATACCCCGGGGCGTTTTATATGGTGAGGGCAAGACCCGAAAAACCCCTTGTTATTAATACTTTATTAGCATATAACAAGGGTATGTATCGAATAAAATATATGGTCCTTGTTTTAATCGGTTTTTGGTTTGTCTCCTGTGCTTCCGGTCCCCTGGATATTTCCGAAGACTTAAGTCCCGCGGAATTGATTCAACGGGGACAGGAGGCGTTGGATAGAAACAAATATGATTACGCCTTACAGTATTATGAGGTCCTTTTAGAAAGGTACCCGACAAATATGGAACTGGTATGCACGGCGGAATATGAGATTGCCTTTATCCATTATAAGCAAAAAAAATACGGTCAGGCCAGGAACGAATTTAACAAGCTCTTGGCCCGGTACGATACCCCCGATGCGGAATTATTGCCCCTGCAGTTCAAAATATTATCCGAAATTGTCCTTGAGAAGATACCTAATCTAGCAGTGCCGAGCTATGAATAAACAAGCCCTCAAGGCGGATCTGCTTTTATTACTCACCTCCTGTATCTGGGGTTTTGGTTTTGTGGCCCAGCGCTCGGGCATGGAATATGTGGGGCCCTTTGCCTTTAACGGGATACGGTTTATCTTGGGAAGCCTTTCCCTCCTCCCCCTCATCCGGTTCAGGCGGTGGAAAGGACTGGACTCGAAACGAATCGCGGGAGCCTCCGGCTCCCTTGTTTTTAACTCCTTTCTGGCGGGGGGCTGCCTTTTTTTCGCGGTGACCCTCCAGCAATGGGGGATCCTGTTTACCACCGCGGGAAACGCGGGGTTTATCACCGGCCTGTATGTGGTTTTAGTCCCCATACTGGGTATTGTTTGGGGCAAAAAAACCGGGATTCCCACCTGGATAGGCGCGGGATGTACCCTGAGCGGGCTCTACTTCCTCAGCGCCGCCGGGCATTTGGAATCGATTAACCCCGGGGATATCGTCACCGCCATAAGCGCCGTCTTCTGGGCCCTCCATGTATTGCTCATCGATCGGCTGGTAAAAATCACGGATCCGCTCCTGCTTTCTTCGGGACAATTCGCCTGGTGCGGTTCTTTTTCGCTTATCGCCGCCGTGACGGTGGAACCCTTTTTTGGAGGCTGGGTACAAGCGCTAAATCCGGCCCTGTATGCTTCGGGGCTTTTTTCCTGGCACAGCCTTCCCGCGCTCGTAAGCGGCATCGGATCCGGCTCGATCTCCGGGGCCCTGCTGCGGAGCAGCCTTATCCCCATACTCTACGGGGGCTTAGGGTCGGTGGGTGTTGCCTATACCCTTCAAGTGGTAGCCCAACAAAACGCCCCTCCGGCTCACGCCACCATCATCCTCTGTCTGGAGGGATGTTTTGCCGCCCTGGGAGGGGTTTTGCTCCTGAGGGAACCCCTGGGAACCTGGACCTTTCTGGGCTTTTGCCTCATCCTCTCCGGTACCCTCATCACCCAGTGGGAGGTCGTCGCCGGAGGCTTCGGTGGAAAGAAGGCGGAAAACGGGTAACCCATCATCCCCGGAAAATGGTACGGTACGGCTTTTTACCAACCACCGGGAGGCCCTTTTTGTCAGACGTCCCAACCGTTTCCTTATCATCGCCCGGGACGGGGACGAGGAAATTCCCTGCCATTGCCCTAATCCGGGGCGGCTGGTGGAATTTGTGTTTCCCGGCGCAAAACTCATCCTGGAACAACGGGAGGCCCTTTCCCCGGAACCGGGGGCGCCCCTCCGCCGCCCCCCCGCCAAGGCTAAGACCGGCTGGACCGCGGCGGGGATCTATTACCGGGACGGGGTGGCCCCCCTCTTTTCCTCCCGGGCAAATAAGGCGGCGGAAGTCCTCATCCTAAAAAAGATAATTCCCGGCCTCCGGGAAATCCACCGGGAATTTACCCTGGGGGCATCCCGGTTTGACTTTCTCTGCATCGACCGGAAGGGAAATCGGCATCTGGTGGAAGTAAAGGCCTGTTCCCTCATCGAATACGGGGTTGCCATGTTCCCCGATGCCCCCAGCGGCCGGGCCTTGAAACACCTGGAAGAGCTGGCGGCCCTACGGGCGGAGGGGTATAGCTGCCATGTGCTTTTTGTCATAGTCCACGGAAATCCCCGGGTTTTTATCCCCAACCTCCATACGGACCCCGCCTTTGCCGCGGCCTTGAGCCGTCACGGCAGTATCCGGGGCCGTCCGGGGGTGGATATCCACGCGGCCCTGCTTTGCTGTAACCGGGAGGGCACGGCACTATTGACATCGGCCGCTATTCCGGTGGATCTTTCCCATGGGAAACTGGCGGAAAGCAACCGGGGCAATTACCTCATCCTGCTCAAAATCCCTAAGCCCACGGAAATTGTTGCCGGGTCCCTGGGTTCCCGGCTTTACGCCCCGGGATGGTATGTCTACGCCGGTTCCGCTCAAAAAAATCTCTCCACCCGTATAAACCGGCACCTGCGGAAAATCAGAAAACAAAAACACTGGCACCTTGATTACCTTACCCCCCATGCGGAAACCATCAAGGCCCTGCCCATCTTCTCCTACCGTAATCTGGAATGTTCTTTAGCAAAGGCCCTGGCCGATCTGGGGGGAGGGGCCGTCCCGGGTTTTGGTTGTTCCGATTGCCGCTGTAAAAGCCATCTCTACTATTTTGCGGATCCCCCCATGGGGAACCGGGCCTTTGTGGACCTGCTGCTCCGATTCCGCCACGAAGAAGGCTTACAGAGGAAAGGCTGATATTACCGCAAAGGAACCTTATACCACCTCGTAGCCGGCCTCAACCACCGCGGATTTCATCGCCTCCAGGGTTACCGTATCCTCATGATCAACCACCGCATTTTTTTCCGTAAGGCTTACCGCGGCGGTTTTTACCCCGGGTATTTCTTTTAAGGTGTCGGTTACCTGCCGGACACAGTGATCACAGGACATCCCTTCAATTTTGAGCGTTGTTTTCATATAACCTCCTTCCAAAGCACCAGCCTTGGATCTGCTTCTATCTTTCTATAAGCCCCGCTTTTTTTCAAGCCCATGGACAAATAAAAAAAAGCCTGGCAATGACCTACTTTCCCACCCTTTCGAAGGGCAGTATCATCGGCGTAAGAGGGCTTGACTTCCGTGTTCGGAATGGGA
>NZ_JAJQRC010000049.1:0-20551 GCF_046533115.1 Treponema sp. TIM-1 | reverse complement strand
TTGTTTTTTTTAAAAGTTTGTTTTTTTGTGTGCGGGGGGGGGGGGGGGGGGGGGGGGGGGGGGGGAACTCCCCAGATTGGGGTAGCCATCTATAAATTTGATGACACCTTCATGTCCTATACCCGGAATGCTATTGAACAAAATGCTCAAGGCAAGGCAGTGGTTACTACGGTAGATTCCCAGAATGCCCAGCCTACACAAAACGATCAGGTAGATCAGTTCATCACCAAAAAATTAAACGCCATCGCCATCAACCCCGTGGACCGGACCGCCGCGGGCGCCATCATTGACAAGGCCAAAGCCGGAAATGTACCGGTGGTATTCTTCAACCGGGAACCCTTTGCGGATGATATGAAAAAATGGGACAGGGTCTACTATGTAGGGGCGAAGGCCGAAGAATCCGGTACCATGCAGGGCGAAATCGTCGTCGAATACTGGAAGGCCAATCCCGGCGCCGATAAGAACGGTGACGGCGTCATCCAGTACATCATGCTCAAAGGCGAGCCCGGCCACCAGGACGCGGAACTCAGAACCGAATACTCCATCAAAGCGGTTACCGCCGCGGGAATCAAGGTTCAGCTTCTGGCCGAAGATACCGCCATGTGGGACCGCCCCCGGGCAGTGGAAAAAATGGACGCCTTCTGGGCCCGGTTTGGGGATCAGATTGAGGTGGTATTCTGTAATAACGACGATATGGCCCTGGGGGCTATCGAATCCCTGCGGAAAGCCGGCTTCTTTACCGGCGGCAAGTACCTGCCCGTCGTCGGGGTTGATGCCACCGCTCCGGCGCTTCAGGCTCTTTCCGAAGGCACCCTCCTCGGTACGGTGTTGAACGACGCCCAGAACCAGGGGAAAGCGACCTTCGATCTGTCCTATGCCCTGGCAACCAAGGCGGATCCCGCCGGTGCGGGCTGGAAGATCACCGATGGAAAATACGTGTGGGTCCCCTATCAGAAAGTTACCCGGGATAACTACAAAAACTTTCAGTAAACTCCGCAAATAAAAGGTATTACTTTTATTTACCAGGGGAACCGTTCGAAACTTCTGTTTGAACGGTTCCCCGTGCCCGGGGAGAAAACCGCATACCCCTAATTCTTTGGGGGTTTGTGTTGTAACCGCGGGCTTAGTTTACCCTTTTTATGGTGGTATCCGCTGTTTTACGGGCGGTTGCCGTTTTAAAGGCGGATTTATGTCTAATGGTAATTACATACTTGAGGTAAAGGATCTGGATAAATCCTTTCCCGGGGTTCACGCCCTGGATAAGGTATCCTTCAAGGTCAAACCCGGTTCCGTTCATGCCCTTATGGGAGAAAACGGGGCGGGTAAATCCACTTTGATGAAGTGCCTTTTCGGCATCTACGATCCCGATTTCGGGGAGATCCTTCTGGACGGAAACTCCGTTCGTTTTGATAACCCCCGTCAGGCCCTGGATGCGGGGATCTCCATGATCCATCAGGAACTTTTACCCATTCCCCTGCGGCCTGCCATGGAAAACCTCTGGCTTGGCCGGTATCCGACCTATGGTGTGGGCCCCTTTAAATTGGTAGATCATAAAAAGATGTACCATGATACGGTGGAGCTTTTTAAGACCCTTAACCTGGATATTGACCCGAAAGTGTGGGTCCGTTCCCTTTCGGCCTCAAAGATTCAGTCCCTGGAGATTGCCAAGGCCGTATCCAACAAGGCCAAGGTAATCATTATGGATGAACCGACCTCCTCTCTTACCGAACACGAGGTCACCCAGTTATTTGAAATTATCAGGCGCCTCCGCGGTGAGGGGGTAGCCATTATATATATTTCTCACAAAATCGAGGAGATTCTTGCCATATCCGATGAGGTTACCATCATGCGGGACGGTAAGCATGTGGGGACCTATAACTCCCAAGACTTGACCACCGAACAGATCATCAAATACATGGTCGGCCGGGATCTGACCCACCGTTTTCCCCCCAAGGACAATAGGGTGGGTGAAACCGTCATGGAAGTGAAGTCCCTTACCTCCGCCCAGAGCCGCTCCTTTACCAACGTGAGTTTTACCCTGGGTCGGGGGGAGATCCTGGGTATAGGGGGCCTCGTAGGGGCCCAGCGGACGGAACTGGTGGAATCGATTTTCGGATTGCGGCCGGTGCTGATGGGGCAGATCTTCATCAACGGTAAAGAAGTGGTGGTGAAAAACCCCTCCCAGGCTAAGGCCAAAAAGCTTGCCCTGGTAACGGAAGAACGCCGGACTTCGGGGATCATTCCGATGCGTTCCGTTAAGGACAACATGATCCTGGCAAACCTCCGTCAGTATGTTGGTCCCGGGGGCCTTATCAGCGAGAAAAAGGGCGAAGAGGACGTGGACCGGATGATAAAGGCCCTGAACGTGAAAACCCCCAGTAAAAAGACCTATATCCGCGACCTTTCCGGTGGGAACCAGCAGAAGGTGCTGGTCGCCCGCTGGCTTATGACGGAACCGGAGATCATGATCCTGGATGAGCCTACCAGGGGTATCGACGTGGGGGCAAAGTATGAAATTTACAGTATCATCATTGATCTGGCTAAACAGGGTAAGAGCATCATCATGATCTCCTCGGAAATGCCGGAGCTTTTGGGGCTTTCCGACCGGATCATGGTCATGTGCGAGGGGAAAGTAACCGGTTTTCTGGACGGTAAAACCGCTACCCAGGAAGAGATAATGCGCCTCGCGGCGAAATACATGTAGGAGGAACACCATGGCTGATAAAGAAGCCGGAAAGACGCTCACCGCAAAACAACCGATAAAGGACTTTGCGCTGCAGTATGCCATTTATATTGTGTTTGTAGTGCTTGTTTTAATGATAGCGATTCGGGAACCGTCGTTCCTTTCGCTCAATAACTTCAGGAACATTTTGTCCATGTCGGCGACCCGGATCATCTTTGCCATGGGCATGGGGGCTATCCTTATTACCGGCGGCGTTGATCTTGCGGCGGGCCGTATGGTGGGGCTTGCGGCGGTACTTTCGGCGTCCCTCCTGCAAACCGCGGACTATGCCCGGCGTATGTACCCGGATTTGCCGATCCTGCCCCTCATCGTGCCCATCCTTATCGCCATGGCGGCCTGCGGACTGTTTGGGTTTCTCAACGGTATTTTTATTTCCAAACTGCAAGTACCCGCTTTTATTGGTACCCTGGGTACCATGGTTGCGGTTTACGGGGCTACTTCCCTCTACTTTGACCGACCCCCCTACGGCGCTCAGCCCATCGGGGGCCTGGACCGGCGCTTTGCCGCCCTGGGTACCGGGTATATCGGTTTTGACGGGGTCTATTCCATACCCTACATTGTGATCATCGCGGCGGTGATCACGGTGATCACCTATATACTTTTTAACAAGACCACCTATGGAAAAAATATCTACGCCATCGGCGGTAATGCCGAAGCGGCCCGGGTATCCGGGGTTAATGTGGGACGGACCCTGGTCATTGTTTACACCATCGCGGGAATACTCTACGGCCTGGGGGGCGCCCTGGAAGCCGCCCGTACCGGGGGGGCCACGAACAACTACGGGAACGGCTACGAGCTTGACGCCATCGCCGCCTGCGTAGTCGGCGGGGTTTCTAACCTCGGCGGGGTCGGTACCGTGCCGGGGATCGTCATTGGGGTGCTGATATTCAGCGTGATAAACTACGGCCTTACCTTTATCAATATGTCCCCCTACTGGCAGCAGATTGTAAAAGGCGCGATCATCGTCGCGGCGGTTGCCCTGGATATACGGAAATACCTCAAAAAACGTTAGCCCAGCGGACCGGAGGTGTTTTAAAAAAGATACTTTTTTAATACTTATGCTTCCAGCCGGTTTATCCGGCTGGTTTTCCCATACATCATCAACATGGTCACTCTGCGCCATTCTTGTCATAACCGTTGTCAAGTTTCTTCAAAAAGCCGGTCGATTTTTTTGCTGATGGTTTTACTGTCGGGGAGGAGATGTTTATAATCCTTGGGCAGTTTCGCGCTCGTAGCATAGGTTGACACGCCTATGGGCATCAAGCTTGTTTTCAGGGAATATTCAACAATCGTTCGGTTTTTCTCTTTGCAAATGATAATGCCAATGGCGTCATTTTCGTGTGAAAGTTTTATTTTATCATTCAAAAGAGAAAGATAAAATTCCATCTTACCCTTGTATTCCGGCTGAAACTCGCCGATTTTCAGTTCAACCGCCACCAGGCATTGCAATTCCCGGTGATAAAGCAGAAGGTCTATGAAATACTCTTTATCGTCAACCTGTAATTTGAATTGGTTCCCGATAAAAGTAAACTGAGGCCCCATTTCAAGCAGGAAGGCCCGCACATTGTTCACCAATGCCGATTCAAGCTGCCGCTCGGAATGTTCATCCGCCAGGTCCATAAAATCAAAGGTGTATTCATCTTTTACCGCCAGAACCGCCTGTTTTTTGATGGTATCCGGCAGGGTTTCGTCAAAATTTGTCTGTCCCAAAAGGTATTTTTCATAGGTCCTGTTTTCTATTTGATGGATCAGGACATTTTTTGACCAGCCGAATTTTTTTGTCATCAAAATATAAAACCACCGCTCCTGATTATCCTTGCATTTGTTTAAAATGGCAATATGCTTTGCCCAGCTAATTTCTGCAACCAGTGGTTGCAGAAATTCAACATCATGGTATTCATTGTAAAACTGGGTCATAAGCCATAAATTACGCTCCGAAAAGCCGCTGATTCCGGGGAATTCTTTCTGCAACTCTCCGGAAAGTACCGGAACGATGGATTTTCCCCAGCTTTCGCCCTGCTTTTCGGAAATACCCCTGCCTATCTCCCAATAAAGCTGGATGAGCTGTGTATTGACGGCTTTGAGCGCCTCATACTGGGCAAGGCGGATCTTTTCCTTGATTTCGCTGATGAAGGATAGCTGGCTATGGCTTAGGGGCATGGGGGGACTCCGGTAGGTTTCTGTACTTGAGAAAAAGGGCAAAATATGTTGTCGAGCAGGGTATTTCGTAGCTGCCCCATTGAAATCCTCACCTCCCTGTATGAAAATAACCGGGAAAAGGCCGGTTATCCCCCCTAACCCAATCTATTGTAGAATATCACGCAGCGAAAATTTGTTGAATAGGCGCATAATAGTGTCTGAAAAGATAGACTATACGGCTTTCGGACTCCATTTTCTTGGACCAGCTTCAAAACCAACCGAATTTTGAAGGCGGCACTTTTTTTCAAATTTTTTAAAATTCCTCTTGACAATTTTAATAATAGTTATTATTATTAAAATATGAACACAGTAGAACGGAAACACAGCAAAAAACGGGACGCCATTTTAGAGGCGATCCGGTCCACCACGACCCACCCCGGGGCCCAGTGGGTGTATGAGCAGCTTAAACCGGTGATTCCCGACCTTTCCCTGGGTACGGTATACCGGAATATCACCTTCTTCCAGCAGGAAGGTTTAGTGGTTTCCCTTGGTGTTGTTAACGGGGAGGAACGGTTTGACGGGGAGGTAAAGCCCCATCCCCATTTGGTGTGCCGCCGCTGCGGCCGGGTGGCGGATCTTCCCTGCCCGGATCCCGAAACCTTCAAAGCCCTCCTGGATCAAAGATTTTTGTCCTCCCGGAACGGCGGGGAAGGCCGGGACTTTTTTCGTGTGGATTTCCGCTGGACTGTTTTTTACGGCCTCTGTGGTTCCTGTGCGGGACGGTATTCCCTTGAAAATGCCGGGGATCTGTTCCAAATTTTAATATGAAAACTACGGCTTATGCCGTCGTAATTTTTTTCAATGGAGAGTGCAAAATGAAGAAATGGGTTTGTTCGGTATGTGGTTATGTTCACACCGGGGATCAACCCCCCGAGTCTTGTCCTACCTGCAAGGCTCCGGCCTCAAAGTTCAAGGAACAGGTTGCAGGTGCGACCTTTGCTGCGGAGCATGTGGTTGGGGTCGCCAAGGGAGTGGAGCAGGACATTATTGATGACCTTCGGGCTAATTTTAACGGAGAATGCAGCGAAGTGGGAATGTACCTGGCCATGAGCCGGGTGGCGGAACGGGAAGGGTATCCTGAAATCGCCGAAGCCTACAAGCGGTATGCCTTTGAGGAAGCGGACCATGCCTCCAGATTCGCGGAACTTCTGGGAGAGGTGGTTACCACCAGTACCAAAAAGAACCTGGAACTCAGGATCGAAGCGGAATACGGCGCCTGCGCCGGTAAGGTGGATGTGGCCAAACGGGCGAAGGAACGGGGCTATGATGCCATCCATGACACGGTTCATGAAATGGCTCGGGACGAGGCCCGCCATTGCGCCGGTTTTAAGGGGCTGTTGAAGCGGTACTTCTAATCCCCCCAGGTTTCGGGGAAAAACCCCGGGACCAAGGGGTAAGTCGTTTTTCCATAGCCAATCCCAAAACCGATGAAGTTTTGGGATTGGCCCTATATTTTTATTTTTAAATTAAGTATGATAAGATAGGTTGTTTTAAAACTTCAGTTTTGAGGCAGCCTCAGGGTTATGGTTTACTATTTTGAATTTAAGGTTGCTCTTTCGATATTATGGTCTGCGGGATCATCGAAATTTGAAACAGTCTCAGGTACGGGCGCCTCTAAAGCTTCAGTTTTTAGGGGTTTCCTTACTATTTTCCCTTCTTGAGAGGTAATATGCGGTCATTAGGAATAAATATCGGGTCCACGAGTTTAAAGATGGTGTTGGTTGAAACAGACGGCGGGCAGGACGAAACCGGCCGGGTAGTGTGGAGCGCCGCGATCCCCCACGAAGGGGATTTTGCCGCGGCGGTACGGAAACTTCTCACCGAAGGCCGGATTACCCCGGGTATCCCGGCCCTGGTGACGGGGAACGAAGGCCGGTTCATGTTCCACACCGCGGGTACCCTGGAGCCCCTTTGTGTGGAGGCGGCCCTCCGGACTTTGCAGATAAAGGCCGATGCGGTGGTTAGTATGGGGGGCGAGGACCTGGTGGTCTACTCCCTGGACGGGAACGGCAAGATCATCAACAATTTTTCCGGGAACAAGTGCGCCTCCGGAACCGGGGAATTCCTTAAACAGCAGTTAGCCCGGATGGATATGACCCTGGAAGATATCGATAAGGTTCCCGACGATGCCAAGGTGTATCCCCTTTCCACCCGGTGTTCGGTGTTTATGAAAAGCGACTGTACCCACCGTCTGAATAAACGGGAGGCGACCAAAAACGATATTGTCCTCTCCCTTTCCGATGTGATGGCCGTTAAGGTTATCGACTTCCTCAAACGGGCAAAGATCAGCTCCGGCCGGGTGGTCCTGACCGGTGGGATCACCCTGAACCGTCATATCATCCGCTTTATCCGGGAAAAGGCCCCGCATATTGAATTTATTATCCCTGAAACAGCCCCGGTTTTTGAGGCCCTGGGGGCGGCGATGCTGGCCCCGGAATCGGGGAGTTCCCTGCCTCGGGTGGAGGAGCTCCTCAAACCCAATATGATCCGTTTCGGCTCCCTGGGGGCCCTGGCGGATTGGTGGGGTAAGGTCAAGACCTTCGAGAAAACTGACGGCAAAGTCCGCCCGGACCGGCAGTATATCCTGGGGGTGGACGGGGGCTCTACCACCACCAAGGCGTGCCTCGTGGACAGGGAAACCGACGAGATCGTGGCCAGCCACTACGGCCGTACCCACGGGGACCCGGTAAAGGCCCTGAAGGAATGCCTGGGGATCATCCGGGAGAAGATACGGGCCGATCTATCCGCTGCGGGCGCGGGGGATAAAACGGTCGATATCCGCCTGGTATCCACCACCGGTTCCTCCCGGGAGATCCTGGGGGTATTTTTGGAAACCCCCGGAGTCTATAACGAGATCATCGCCCACGCCGTAGGAACCACCTACTTTGATCCGGAGGTGGAGACCATCTTCGAGATTGGGGGCCAGGACGCCAAATACGTACTCCTCAAAAATTCCGTACCCATCGACTATGCCATGAACGAGGCCTGTTCCGCGGGAACCGGCTCTTTTCTGGAGGAATCCGCCTCGGGGGATCTCTCCATCCATGCTGCCCAGGACATCGGTCCCATTGCCCTCAAGGCGGACGCCCCCTGCAAATTCGGGGAGCACTGTTCCGCCTTTATCAATTCGGATATCCGCAAGGCGGTTCAGCAGGGGGCCTCCCGGGAGAACATCACCGCGGGGATCGCCTGTTCCATTGTGGCCAACTACCTGAACCGGGTGGTGGGAAATCGTACCATCGGGGGGAAGATCTTCCTCCAAGGAGGGGTGGCTAAAAACGCGGCGGTCCCCCTGGCTTTTGCCATGATGCTGGACAAGGAGATCCTGGTTCCCCCCTCGCCGGAATTGATGGGCTGTTTCGGGGTGGCCCTCCTGGCAAAACGCAAAAACGCCGAGGGCCTTCTGGTGGAGCAGACAGTGGATATTGACGACCTTATCGGCCGGGAAATCGGTTACGAACGGGTTTTTACCTGCCAGTCCTGCGATAACCGCTGCCCCATCCAGGTGCTTAATGTCAACGGCCACAAATATATGTTCGGGGGCCGGTGCAACAAGTACACCAACATGCGGAAGGCGGTCAAGGACGTACCGGTCTTCGACTATGTGGAAAAGCGCCAAAAAATGCTCTTTGAAGAATATGCGGCTCCGGATACGGCGCTCGCGCCGCAGGGAGGAGAGAGGAGGGAGGAGTTAAGAGCCTCCGAAACGGACGATTCTCCTCACTCCTCACTCCTCACTCCTCCTCCTCCTTCATATAAGCGGAACTACGTGGTCGGTATCCCCCGGGCCTTTTCGGTTCATACCTTGTATCCACTCTATAGCTGGTTCTTCCACGAACTGGGGATCCGGACCTTCCTCTCCACCGAGGTGGCCCACAACGGGGTTGCCCGGGCGGAGTCCACCTATTGTTTCCCCGCTGAAATCGCCCACGGCGCGGTCCAGGACTGTCTGGACAAGGGGGCGGACTATGTGTTCCTTCCCCATTTCAGGGATATGCCCAGTTACGAGGAGGAGGTCCATGCCAATTTCTGTCCCATCACCCAGAGCCTTCCCTACTATATCGAGAAGGCCTTTCCCGATGTGGACAAAAACCGTTTCCTTCCCCTGGTGGTAAGCTTCAAGTTTGGGGAGGGCAAGGCCCTGGAGCTCTTTATGGAGATGACCCGGCGGCTGGGTATTGGGGAGGCGGAGACCAGAGCGGCCTTTACCAAGGCCCTGGCCAAACAAGAGGCGTATTTTGCCGCGATAAAGAAGCTGGGGCAGGAGGCTTTGGAGGACGCCCGTAAAGCGAACCGGCCGGTGATAGCCGTCCTGGGCCGGCCCTACAATGCCTTTACCCCGGAGGCCAATATGGGCATCCCCCGGAAATTCACCACCCGGGGGTATTCTATCATCCCCTTTGATATTCTTCCCTTTGAGGATCAGAAGATCTTCCCCAATATGTACTGGTATTACGGCCAGCAGGATGTAAAGTCGGCGAATTTCCTCAAAAACGAGGACAATATCTACGTTACCTATGTCACCAACTTCTCCTGCGCCCCGGATTCTTTTATTCTCCATTACCTCAAGTGGGTAATGGGGCAGAAGCCCTTCCTGGTGCTGGAGCTGGACTCCCATTCGGCGGACGCCGGGATAGATACCCGGGTGGAAGCCTTCCTGGACATCATCGACGGTTACCGATCCAAGAAGACCGGCCTTGAGGGGGAACGCTACGACAACGGCTGGCGTTTTGTCTACGATCCGTCCGCCGCCGGCGGGGAGGCCCTCAGGATAGAGAACGACAAGACCGGGGAAAAGGTGCCCATCCGGGGCAACAAACGGGTCAAGGTACTCCTTTCCAACATGGGGGCTATTTCCACCGAATATATGGGCGCCGCGGTGCGGAGCATGGGCATCAACGCCGAAGCCCTGCCGGTGGCCACCGCCAAAACCGTACAAATCGCCCGGGCCCACGCATCGGGGAAGGAATGTGTCCCCAGCCACCTGGTCCTGGGGAGCGTTCTCCAGTTCTTTAACAGTGAAAAGTACCGCAAGGACGAGCTTTACCTCCTCTTTGTGCCCATCACCACCGGGCCCTGCCGGACCGGTCAATACTATGTGTATTACGAGAACCTCTTTAAGGACCTGCGCCTGGAAAACGTGGTGGTTTTTATCCTCTCCGCGGATAATTCCTACACCGAATTGGGCCCGAATTTTGCTAAAGAAATGTGGAAGGGCCTGGTCCTTTCCGACTACCTCAAGGATATCCAGACCTCCCTCAAGGCCCTGGCCGCGGACCCGGAGCAGGCCCAAGCGGACTACGAAAGGTCCTGGCGCAGGGTTATGGACGCGGTGGAGCATGAGCCCCAGCGGATCTGGCGGGAACTGCGGCAGGTCGCGGAGGATGTAAGGAAGATCCCCCTCAAACGGCAGCTCACGGATTGTCCCAAGGTCCTTATCGTGGGGGAGATCTATGTACGCCGGGACGATTTTGCCGTAGGGGAACTCACGGATCTGATGAGCGAGCGGGGGATTGTGGTCAAAGTCGCGGGGATCTCCGAGTGGATCCACTACCTGGACTTTGTCCGGGAATATGCGTTAAAGAAGCTCATCAAATTGAGGAAACCGGGGACCAGGCTCTTCTCTAAACCCTGGCGGGACCTCAAAAAGCTGGAAATAGAGGAGTGGTGGAAGCATTCGATAGAAAAGAAGGTCCTCGCCATCCTGGAACCCACGGGGCTTATCCCCAAAACTCCCCATGACATGCACGAGATCATGGAGAACACCCAGAAGCACTTTGTCAACCTGGAACTCAATTCGGAAATCGCCGTATCCAGCGGGGCCGCCGCCACCGCCATGGAACAGGGTTATTCGGGGATTGTGAATATTTCTCCCTTTGCCTGTCTTATCGGCCGGGTTATCGAGGGGCTTTTTACCCCCTGGGCCCGGGAACGGAATTATCCGACCCTCTCGGTGGAGGTGGACGGGAACCTTCTCCCCCCAAATATCGTAAACAAACTCAACATTTTTATGGTTAATGTCCTCCGGTTTAAGGGCAATACCGATCTTTCCGGGCTCATCGATCAGGCAGGCAGCCATAACCCCCGGTTAAACGAAACGGTTCCGGGGAGCCACACCACCACCGGTTTTTCCGAGGAGGACCAAGGCGGTAGAGAGCGGGAACTGGTTGCCGTCGGCGGGGAAGACTCCTGCGAGGGGTGTAACGGCTGTAAGTAATCAACATGAAGATCAATTCCAACCTAAAATGGGCCCTGGTCCTATCCGGAGGGGGGGCTCGGGGGTTTGCCCATATCGGTATTCTTAACGCCTTTTCCGCCCTGGGCTTTCCCCCGCCCTCTTTGGTGGTGGGGACTTCCATGGGGGCCATTGTGGGCGGGCTCTATGCCTGCGGGATGGAGAGTGCGGACCTTACCCGGTTTGCCCTGAATGAATTCGACCTGCGAAAACATCTGGACGGCTTTGCCTATAAGCTTGACGGCCCCCTGGGCAAGGTGGTTCAGACCGGTCAAATCCTGGGGAACCTCGCTACCCGGCCCGGGATGGATTCGGGACAGCGGCTCCTGGAACTCCTGGAGAGCCTCTGCGGGGGAAAAACCTTTGAGGAGACCCGGATTCCCTTCCGCTGCAACGCCGTGGACATCGCGGAGGGTAGGGAAGTGGTGCTTTCTTCCGGTTCCGTCGCCCGGGCGATACGGGCGTCCATGTCTTTTCCCATCTTTTTTGAGCCCCTCCGGGAGGGCGACCGGCTGCTGGTGGACGGAGGTTTGGCCAACAATCTACCGGTTTACATAGCCCGGGAAGCGGGGTATAACAGGATCCTGGCGGTGGATGTGGGGGATTTCAAAGTCCGTTCCGCCCAGAGTCTGCGGACCGGGATGGAGGTCCTTTTTCGGGTTTTTGACGTAACCTTTCATATTCTTAAACAGCGGGAAAAAAAGGCGTCCTATACCATCCATGCCGGCGGTGTGGCGACTCCCTTTTCTTTTTCCCGGGCCGCCGCTATTATTCAATTTGGGGAGCGTCTGGTCCGGGAGCAGGAAAAGACGATTCGGGCTTTTTTCGGCGTCGGCCCCCAGGCGTTTTTTATCCGGCGGCGGCACCGGGAATACGACGTTCAGGCGAACTAGCACGTTGTCGGATTGTCCGACAGGGTCCTCCGGGCCGCAGGCCGGGGGAAGTTTGTTAGGAGGATGTCTATGCAGAGGTTGAACAAAAACATCGAGGCCTTGGTCGCTTCCTACGGCCGTTACGGCCTGGTGAATCAAACCGGCGGTTCAAATCTTCCCAGTCGGGATAGTATTGAAGATATACTCCACGGCCTGGATGAACTCATCTTCCCCGGGTTTCGGGAAAACGAGGGACTGGATCATGACAATCTGCAATTTATCACCGCCGAGCGGGTTTATCACATTGCCCGGGAGCTGATCCGGGAGGTGGAAAAAAGCCTGGTTTTTTCCTACCGGAAGCCCGATAGTTCCGAGGGCGAAAAAAATGCCTGTGGGAGCGAAGGCTGCCATGCGGCGGCGGAACTTATCGTCAATGATTTTTTTGACGAACTTCCCCAGATCCGGTACGCCCTGGCCTTGGACATGAAGGCCGCCTTTAAGGGGGATCCCGCGGCAAAAAGTACCGAAGAGGTTATCGTGTCCTACCCGGGATTCGAGGCCATTACGGTTCACCGGCTGGCCCACTTTTTTTGGGTCCGGGAGGTACCCCTGATCCCCCGGATCATGAGTGAACTGGTCCATGGCAGTACCGGCATTGATATCCATCCGGGAGCTCAAATTGGGGAATCTTTTTTCATCGACCACGGTACCGGGGTGGTCATCGGGGAAACCACGGTAATTGGAAAAAATGTCAAACTCTATCAGGGGGTAACCCTGGGGGCCCTTTCGGTAAAAAAGGAAGAGGCCGATAAAAAACGGCATCCCACCATAGAAGACGATGTAACCATCTATTCCGGGGCTACCATTTTGGGAGGGCAAACCGTCATCGGCCGGGGCTGTACCATAGGGGGCAATGTCTGGCTTACCGAATCGGTACCCCCCTACACCATGGTTTATACTAAAACCGATCAAGTGGTAAAAACGCGCTAGACCGGTCTATCCCCATTGTTCCTCCTTATTTCTTGGGGTACAATATGACCTGAAGGGGGATGGGGTGAAGATCGCATTGGTACATTATCACTTGCACCGGGGAGGCGTAACTTCGGTGATGTATAATCAGGCACAGGCCCTTTTGGAAGGAGGGGATGAGGTCTTGATTATTACCGGCGATGAGCCCCCGGCGGACGCTCCCTTTTCCGGGGTATGTGTCAAGGCCCTTCAGTATGACCGTCCCGGTACGCCGGAAGCTCCGGCGCGGGATTTGGGGGAAGCGGCCCGGAATCTGGCGGATGCCCTCCTGCGGGCCATGGAAACCCATTGGGGGGTTCCCGCGGATATCATCCATGTCCATAATCCCCTGATCCAGAAAAACGCCGCCCTGGTGCCCGCCCTGAATATTTTAACAAGCCGGGGACTTCGCTTTTTATTACAAACCCACGATCTGGCCGAAGATTTTCGGCCAGATGTATATATGGCCCATGATGAATACCCGGAAAACTGCCATTATGCGGTGATCAACAGCCGGGATTATTCTTTTCTTCACCGGGCAGGACTCAAAACCCCGGGGCTCCATTTGTTACCCAACGAGGTGTTTCCCCTGAATGCCGCCCCGGGGCTGGAGCGGAAGCGTTATCTCTATCCGGTTCGGGCCATCAAGCGAAAAAATCTGGGGGAAGCCCTGTTTTTGTCCCTCTTTATTCCCAAAGGAAAAACCATTGCCATTACCCTTCCCCCCAATTCCGAAAAAGACAACCGGGTATACCGGTTCTGGGTCGAGCTTGCGAAGGAACTCAAGCTGCCCGTGGAATTTGAAATAGGTTCCACCGATGCCTTTTCCCGTATTATCGGCAGCGCCTATTGCGCTATTACCACCTCCGTCAAGGAGGGATTCGGGTTTTCTTTTCTTGAGCCCTGGCTCGCCGGTCGGGCGGTGATAGGCAGGCGGATCGATTACGTTTGCAAAGATTTTGAGGAAGCCGGGATACGGTTCGATTCCCTCTATCCGTCTATCAATATTCCCATGGTTTATATTTCCCAGACCATGCTCCGTAAAAAAATGGATCATACCATAGCCGGGGTTTATGATGCCTTTGGCCTTGAACCGCCCCATTATATTATCAATATGTTGAACAATGAACTTTTTTCCCGGGAGGAACTTGATTTCGGCCGTATGGATGAGGAGTCCCAGGAATATATCATCCGTACCATGGTTTCCAATGAAGCGGTGTTCCGGGATATTGCGGAGGTTAATCCCTTCCTTACGGGACTTGCGGAATGGCGGCCTGACGAAGACCTTATCGCCCGGAACCGGGAGGTCATATCCGAAGTCTACGGCCGGGAACGGATCCGTAAAAAAATTCGGGATGTATATCAGGCGGTGTATACCACTCCGGTCATGCATAAAATTTCAAAAACCATGCTTCTGGAACTGTACCTGGATCCTTTGCGCTTATCCCTAGTTGAGGTAGGGAATGAATGAGGCCCAACGGAACCATTTTATCTCCCTGATTCGGGACGCCTCGCCCCCCTTGTTTCCGTCAAAGCCCCCGGAGCTTGGTCCGGCCCTGGAAGCCCTGGTATATCCCGGCGCCAAAAGCCCCCTCCGGGGGATCCGGGCGGTCCTTTTCGACATCTATGGGACCCTTTTTACCTCCGCCGCCGGGGATATAGGTTCCGGGGAGGGCGATGAACGGGGAGGCCTTGACGCCCTGGCCCGGGAGTATATTCCGGGGTGTACCGGGGAAGAACTTAAAAAATATTTCTATGACGAGGTCCGCCGGGTCCATGAGCGGCTGTATTCCCGGACCCCCTACCCGGAGATACAGGTCGAGGAGATTTGGGCGTCCCTGTTTCGGGGGGCCTTAGCCCGGTATGGTATCAGCGGCATTGATCCGGAAGAATTCGCCCTCCGGTATGAATTGGCGGTGAACCCGGTTTTTCCAAAGTCCGGTATTCCGGAGCTCTTTGAAAAACTCAAAAAGTTCCCGATGATTTTGGGGATCATATCCAATGCCCAATTTTTTACCTCCCTTTTATTTGAGGCTTTTTTTGATAGATCCCCGGAAGCGCTGGGTTTTGATCCCCGGCTCCTCATCTATTCCTTTGAAGCGGGAGAGGCAAAACCTTCACCGGCCCTTTTTAAAAAAGCGGCGGACCGGCTCGGCTCCCGGGGCCTTGTACCGGATACCGTTCTTTTTGTGGGGAATGATATGCTCAAGGACATCTATGGCGCCGCTTCCGTGGGCTTTAGAACCGCCCTGTTTGCCGGAGACGGCCGATCCCTACGGCTTCGGGAGGGAAACCCCCTGACGGAAAAGATCCTGCCCGATGGTATCTTCCGTTTTTTGTCCGACCTTCCCGCCATGTTCGGTGAGGAGGTTTCAGAACCCGGTTGATACTGTTTTTTGAGGTTCCGGCTAAAAAATTATTTTTCCGTGCCGAATATTAAATGAAGATGAAACCAGTGGGGTGAAAAGATTGTTTTCTCAAGAGATGAGGGATCTGATTTTTAAGGTAATCACTTCGTGGCAGGTTATCGTGGTTACGGTGGCGCTGGTATTTTATTGTTTTCTGGTTAACGCCGCCGCCCGGCTGGATAACAAAACCAGGGTAAAACTCCCGGCCCTTCCTAAAAAGAACCGCCAGACCCTTCCCCCGGCGGAACCGCCGCCGGAGAAAGGAAACGATGATGCGGATGAGCTGGGTCTTGAGGAGTAGCCCCTTTTTCAGGGGGCCAATTTATCTTTCCACAAAAAATTTTTTATCCTTTTGATTTTTTGTTCCCGAAGGAGTATCTTAATCGCCTGCTTGGCCTCCTCATCGGACCAGGATAAGGCCGTTCGGGAGAGTGCCTCGGCGGCTTCGGCAGAGTTGTACCGCCGGGAGTTTTTGCGGAAAAAGTCCAAAAGGGCCGCTTCTTCCCGCAGGTCCCCCCGGGCCCGGCCTTCGCAGACATCGCAGCAGGCCGATTCCGGGCTTTCCCCCCCGCCTTCATAATTGAGCAGGCCCAGGAGGGCTTGCCTCCGGCAGGAGCCGGTGTTTTTGGCATAGGCCATAAGGTCCAAAAGCCGGGCCCGGTCCGCCGGGGTTTTAGCCCGTCTCAGGGCCGATTCGTCATCGGGCCCCCAGAGCAGGATCGCCTGGGACAGGAGCCCATCCCGGCCGGCCCGGCCCGATTCCTGGAGATAGGCCTCCACCGAGGGGGGGCAGTCCCGGTGTATCACGGTTCGTATAGCGGCCTTATCCACCCCCATACCGTAGGCGCAGGTTGAAACTAATACCCCCCGGGGGCTTTTAAAAAACCACGCCTCGGTTTCGGTTTTTTCTTCCCGGCTTAAGCCCGCATGGTAAAACCGGATATCCCGGTCCCCTAATTCGTTCCGCAGGTATCGGGCCAGGTTTTGCGTGCCCGGCCGGGAGGAACAAAAAACAATGGCGGGCCGTTCGTTTTTTCTGATCAGGTCCCGTACCGTGGGGTTCCGGAGCATACAACCTTGGGCGGCATACCGTATATTACTCCGGTCCGGGTTTCCGACGATCCGGTGCGCCCCGGCTCCTGCGAAAACATAGGCCCCTATCTTTTCCAGCACCGGAGCGGAGGCGGTAGCGGTAAAGGCCGTAACCAGGGGCAGGGCGTCCTCCGGCCCCCTGACGGCTTCGATGATTTCCCCAATCCGCAGATAGCTGGGCCTGAAGCTCTCCCCCCATTCACTGACACAGTGGGCTTCATCGATCACCACATGGATGATCCTCAGCTCCTTGAGTTTTCCCATTACCGGGGGACTCAGCAATACCTCCGGGTTGGCGATGATAAACCGGCCCTTACCGGAACCAAGTTTATCCCAGATTTCCTGCCGTTCCCCGGCACTCTGGCCCCCCCGGAGCAGTACCGGCTCAAAGCCCCGCTCTTTTAACCGCCGTTCCTGGTCCGCCATCAGGGACAGAATGGGATAAATCACCAGGGTGGGACCCTCCAGCAACATGGCCGGCAGCTGAAAACAGAGGGATTTTCCCGCGCCGGTGGGAAGGATCACGATCTGTCTCCCCAGGCTTCCCCTATCCTCCTCTTCGGGACCTTCGTCCCCCTCCTCCCCACGAATGGATCTTGTTTCGCTCTCCCCGAATTCCTCCCCCATCGGAGTTTCCGGCCAACGGACATTCATCCCCGCCGCTTCCGCTGCTTCCAGGATATTGGTGATCACCAGCCGTTGATAGGGAAAAAGGTAGGAGAGGTTAAAAAGCCGCTTTACCGCGTTCCCCAGTGGATCATCGCCCATAGATACCTCCCCTTATATATGGCGCGGAACCGCGGTTTTGCTTTAGGCCGCCGTTAAAAATCAGGGCCATGATTCGTTGTGAAGGGTATATATCCCAACCACTTGCGGCGGGGTTATTGATACTTGTGGTTAAATCCTGTTTACCGTTCTAATTTTACGGCCAACACGATGTTTTGGCGGTAATTACCGAAGTGTTCCCCAAAAAGGTTCAAGCCGCCGGGATATTCGCTGTCTTCTTTTACCCCGATCTTGAATGAGATATATTCGTTTTTTAAGATACCCAGATCCTCCAGGGTTAAATCCGATGACTTCCTGCCGTCACCGAAACAACCCTGGGCGGAGATTTCCAGACGGTGGAGTTCTCCGTACTGGGTGGAAGCGTCCGGCCACCAATCGGGGGTGTATATGCCCCGCTTGCCGCCATAATCTCCGGCGCTGCGAAAGGTGAATGCCTCGTGGTGATTTATCCAGACCGTAATATCGCTGGGCCAGTCGTTATCGTAACCCGGGGCTTCGGAACAGGCTTCAAATGAAAAGGACAGCTCCAGGATCTTTTCGGATCGTATAGAATGATTGGAAAACCGGTATTCCAAAAACCCCGTGGTAAACCAGAGCAGCTGGGCATGGATACGGTTCGGACTGTAAAAGGCGTTTTCCGCGTCCTCAATCCCGATAAAAGCCCGTCTCCCCGCGATCCCGCAGGGTTTGGTTACTGAACAGTCAAAATAATTTCCCAGGGGCATATTATAACTCACCTCCCTGGTGGGTTTATCACTTTTTTTCCGGTGAAACAGGTTGAGGTACACGTCTTCCGCTAAAATGGCGCATATTTTTTGAGCCCCCCGCACCCCCGGTTTTTCCTGGGTAAAAATCAACCCCGCCTTTTCCAGTACCCGGACATGGAGGGCCGCCGACGAGAGGGGAAGTTTGAATAGCTCGGCGAGTTCACTGATATTCAGCCCGGATCTTTCCGCTATGGCGTACAGCATCCTAAGCCGTACCGGTGAGGCGAGGGCCCGCAAAACCATTGCTGATTTTTCAGGCTGATACAGATCCAGGTTGATGCGGTTTTTCATGCCCCGCCATTATCGGCCCGTCCGGTACCAGGTACTAACGGACCGTTGGTTTATCTCCTTAAGAATAGTAGGATCCACTTTGAAATTCCTATCCATATCCATAAGACCGTTTATCTCCTGCTGGACATCGGTGATCTGAGTATAACAATATCCGCATATCCGGTCAATCTTTTTGATGGCCGTGGTAATGGCGTCGAAACGTTTAATAAATTCCTCCCCGGTATTTACCCGGTTTCCATAACCCCAGCCCGCATCGTTGTTAAAGGCAATGCCCCCAAATTCGCTGATAATAACCGGCTGCCCCCGATACCCATAGCCCTGGGCAAAGGCCGTTTTAACTTGGTTGTGGTATATAAGGTTTTCCAGGATAGCATCCAAATCAGAGTACCGTTCAAAGAAATCCTCCCCCTTTTCCTCATAATCGTGGAGGGTGATGATATCCGAAATCGTATGCTCCCACCCGTCATTGGTGATCACCGGACGATAGGGATCATAGGACTTGGTCAGGTGATAAATGGCTTCGGTAAAATGCTGCTGGGTGGTATTGGTCTTTATTGCCGGAATTCCCCAGGATTCGTTAAAGGGGACCCAGGTGATGATCGAGGGATGGTTGTAGTTTTGCCGGATAATTTCCATCCATTCCCGGGTAAAATTGCTTACCGCCCCATCATCGTATTCGTAGGCAGCGGCCATTTCACTCCAAACCAAGAGGCCCTTCACATCCGCCCAGTAGAGGAATCGCTCGTCCTCAATTTTCTGATGTTTCCGCACCCCGTTGTATCCCGCGGCCAAAACCTGGTCTATGTCGGTGATGAGGGCTGCTTCGTCCGGCGGGGTAAGGTGGCTCTCCTTCCAGTAGCCCTGATCCAGGATAAGCCGCTGGTACAGGGGGGCGCCGTTGAGGAGTATGGTAGAACCGTCAATTCGGATCTCCCGCATACCGAAATAGGACTGGACCTCATCCAGGGTAGTTCCGTCCTTGAGCAGACGGAAACTGATGTCGTAGAGATGGGGATGTTCCGGCTCCCACCGGAAAAAACCCCATTCGGTGATGCCGGTATTAACCAGATCCGCCGTCATTTCCAGGCGCCGCTTGGTTACCGGGACAACCAGGCTGGTAACGGGGGTCCCCTGAAAACTGACGGCCGCTTCCAATAAACGCAGGTCTGATCCTGAAGCGGGGGCGTGGACTTCCGTCTCTATCTTCAGCTTACCCTCGGAAAAAAGCGGAGTCATCTTAACCGAAGCAATATGTTCAAGGGGAACATATTCCAGCCAGACGGGTTTCCATATTCCGGTGGTTTGAATATACCAGCAGCCGAAATTTTCACTCTTCCAGCGCTGTTTGCCCCGGGGCTGGGTTGTGTCAAAAGAATCCTCCACCCGCAGGGTAATATCGTTTTGTCCGTCCCTGACAAACGGGGTAAGGTCAAAAGAAAACCGGGTATAGGCCCCGTCATGGACCCCGGCAAAAATACCGTTGACCCAGAGTTCCGTGTGGTAATCACTCCCTTCAAAATGGAGGATGATCCGTTTTTCGGGATGTTTATTTTTTTCGATCAGGACCTTCCGGTGATACCAGACCACCTCGTGCATGGCCGGATCTCCGATGCCGCTTTTAGGGGTTTCATAGGTAAAGGGGACGATAATCTCGCGGGCCGGGGGAAAAGAGCGGAACCATTCCTCTCCTATCCCTTCCTTCCGGTCATCAAAGGCAAAGTCCCAGGAACCGTTCAGGCCGCTCCAGGAGTCCGGCTCCCTGACAAATTGCGGACGGGGATAACCGTCCCGACAGCTTTTCATACACTTACCCCTTCATGCTAGGCTCACATTTTATACATAAATATTGTATATATGTTTGTATCATACAGACTATTTGTAATTATGTCAAGAAAAAGATAAAAAATTTGTTGACAACCCCGCTATTTCATGGTAATCTACTAAAGAAAGGAAATAATCATACATAATATTTGTAGTAAAATGGATATATATACAATGAAATTTAACCTTTTTCTATTACTCGTTCTCATCTCCTCTGTTTGGGGACCGCTGACGGTAAGCCGCGGTTTATGCCCGGGGAATAACGGCATTTTATCCCCCCCCCCCCCCCCCCCCCCCCCCCCCCCCCCCCCGCGCTTACTCCCACCAAC
>NZ_JAJQRC010000048.1:0-21108 GCF_046533115.1 Treponema sp. TIM-1 | reverse complement strand
GAACCACCGTATCGTCGCTTTCGTCTTCCGCATAGAAGAGCCGCACGTCGTAGGGCGCCGGACGCACCTTGCAGGGCTTACCCCGTAAATAGTTCCCTATTTGCCGGATCAGTTCCGCAAGAACCGCCTGATGAAAATCATTGGGGGCCGCCTGGGCATAGGCGATTCCGTTGATAAGCTCGAAGCGTTCACCCTCGTCCAGTTCCCATGCCTTGTAATCGGCGTAGGTAAAGTGTTGTCCTTCATCCAAGATCCGCGCGGCGTCACCCATGGGTTAAGTGTAGACCGGAACGCGAGACCCGTCAACATTCATTTCACTGTATTCGGGCAGGGTGATCTTTGCCGCGGTGCCGCCGGCTTCCCGTCTTTCCAGGGTAATCGAGCCGTGAACCGCTTCCACAAAACGTTTTACGATGCAGAGGCCAATGCCGGTGCCGGTACTCTTGCTGGTGAAAAAGGGGTCAAAAACCCGGCTCAGGTCCCCCGGGGGGATCCCCCGGCCCCGGTCAAAGATGGTGACAATGAGACTGCCGTTGTTCCGTACCAGGGAAGCCCCCACGGCGTCCGCGGGACCCCCGCTTTCCAGGGCGTTACGGATGAGGTTTTCCAGCACCGACCGGGCCCGCTCAATGTCCATGAGGATCAGGGCGTCCCGGGGGGCGTCCTGGTCCAGGATATTCCGTCCGCAGAGCCGGGTTGCGGTCTCCGCGACCAGATCGTATAGGTTTAGGGCGGTTTGATGGCCCTCCGCGTCCCGGAGATAATCGTTTACCCGGTAGGTCAGGGCGGACAGGCGGTCCACCTCCTCGTCGATGATGGCGATTTCCCCGGCGCCCTCCTCTGAAAAGAGCTTTTTCAGGATCCCCGTCTGGAGCCGGATAGCGAGGAGGGGGTTTTTGATTTCGTGGGCCAGGGTACTGGCGGCGGTGCCCAGGACCACCAGGTTCTTCTGGGATTCTATCCGATCCCGGTATTCCCGGTTACGGAGGTACAGGGCCCGAATATACAGGACCAGGGCCAGGAGCACGACTTCGCAGAGGGGAAAGAGGACCGTGGTAATGGTTTCGGTACGCCAATAGGCGGGGTGGGCGATATCGATGTAGAGGTACTTTCCGCCCATCAGGATATTCATAAACCAGAAGTCTGACCGGTCCCTCGTCCGGCGGCGGTTTCCCCCCTCCTGCCAAGGCGTCGAAGGCGCTTCCCGTGCCGCTGACCCTGATTCCGCTGCTCTCGCCGCTGCCGGGGGCGGCGTCGAAGGCGTTCCCCGTGCCTCCGGCGTCGATGCCCTTGCCGCTGCCGGGGGCGGCGAAAGGGTTGGTACCGGCCCCATGGGGCCGGTGCGGAGGACGAATTTGACCCGGCCCTGCTGCTTATCCGGAATGGTGTAGCGGCCCATGCGGCTCCGCCCCAGGTGCTGCAAGAACCCCTCGTCTAAGCGGTCCGGCGCCGTCCCCCAGCAATAGTCCAGGCTCAGATCGCTGCCGTATACCGCGAAGCCCACGATCCGCTCCCGCAGCGCCTCGTTGGCCTCGATGGCGGAACCGAAATCATCGTAGTCCCGCAGGCTCGTGAAAAGCATGTTGTAAAGCCGCTCGTTATCGTTGTCCCGGATAAGCCGGGCCCGGTCCCGCATCCCCTGGATGATAAACACCGTCAGGGCCGAAAACAAAACCCAGCAGAGCAGGGCGGCGATGAGGGACGCGGTCCGCAGGGATACCTTCATAGGCAGATCCTCTTTCATTAGGCGGAATTTGTCCATAGCATTCCCCTGTTTCCCCTTTACCCTATTCATAGCGCAGGGCGTCGATGGGGTAGAGTCCCGCCGCCTTTTGGGCGGGGTAATAGCCAAAACTCACCCCTACCAGGGCGGCGAAAAGGGCCGCGGCGGCCACGATCAGGGGGTTGATCGCCGTGGCCACCCCCAGGGCCGCCAGGAGGCGGCAGACCAGGAAGGCCATACCGATGCCGATGAGGCCCCCCAGGAGGCTCAGGATGACGGCCTCCGAGAGGAACTGAAAGAGGATATCCCGCTTCCGGGCCCCCACGGCCAGGCGGATCCCGATTTCCCGGGTCCGCTCGGTGACCGAGACCAGCATGATGTTCATGATCCCGATACCCCCAACCAGAAGGGATACCCCGGCGATGGCCGCCAGGAGGGTGGTGAGGCTCCGGGAGGTGGAGGAGGCCATGTCGATCATCTCGGCCTGGTTCATGATCTCAACATCCGATGCAGCGCTCTCCGGCAGCTTGTGGGCCTCCCGGAGGATGAGTTCCGCTTCCTTCTGGGCCGCTTCCATGTATTCCCTGCTCACCACACTCATGGCAATGGAATTGAGGTTCCGGCTGTTGGTCAGCCGGGTCAGGGCCGTGTCCAGGGGCACCATGATCACGTCGTCCTGGTCGCTCCCCCCGGGACCGGCCCCTTTTTCCGCTAAAATACCGATCACCGTAAAGTAATTGGTCCCGATCCGGATCTGCCGGCCCAGGGCCTCGGAGTAAGCCCCGGATGAAAGGCCGAAGAGGCTTTCCGCGGAACTGCGTCCCAGGACCGCCACCCGGTTCCGGGCGGCCAGGTCCTCCTCGTCAAAGAGGTTCCCCTCCTCCACCTGCCAATTCCGGGTCACGAGATAGTCCGGTTCCACCCCCATAACCTGGATCGAGGCGTTCCCCCCGGCGCCGGAAACGGTGAAATTCCGCTGGGTAACTCCGGAAACGGCCAGGGCGTAACTCGCCTCGGCCTTGACCATTGCCGCATCGGCCCTGGTAAGCCGGCTGGGCCGGGCCCGGGTGGCCGTATTTGCTTGATTCGTCCGGAAAACGAAGCGCTGGGGCATGATCTGAAGGAGGTTGGTCCCCATGGCGCTGATCCGGTTTTCGATCTCCCGCTGGGCCCCCGCTCCTACGGCGACCATGATGATCACCGAGGCAACCCCGATGATGATCCCCAGGGAGGTGAGGAGGCTCCGCATACGGTTACGGAGGATGCTTTTTAAGGAAGACCGGAGCATAGGCAGAATTCCCATCAGGCCCCCCCATCGGAGCGGGCCTCCGCAAGCTGGGCATGGTCCTGCCGCCATTGGGCCAGGTCCGCCGGGGCGTTCCGTTTTTCGGCCACCGGCCGGTCCCGGAGGACCTCCCCATCCCGGAGGGTGATGATCCGTTGGGTATAGGCCGCCAGTTCCGGCTCGTGGGTCACCATGATGATGGTTTTGCCCTGTCCGTTGAGGGCCTGGAAGAGGCTCATGATCTCCAGGCTCATCTCGGTGTCCAGGTTCCCCGTGGGTTCGTCCGCCAGGATAAAGGCGGGGTCGTTGACCATGGCCCGGGCAATGGCCACCCGCTGCTGCTGTCCCCCGGAAAGCTGGGAGGGCAGGTGGGTGAGGCGGTCCCCCAGGCCCACCTCCCGGAGGACCGCCTCGGCCCGTTCCCGGTGGTTCCGGCCCTTCCCGCCGTAGAACAGGGGGAGTTCCACGTTTTCCACCGCCTGGGTCCGGGGGAGGAGGTTGAAGGCCTGGAATACAAAGCCGATCTTCTTGTTCCTGATTTGGGCAAAGGCGTCCGGGCCGGACAAGGAGGTCTCGATCCCGTCCAGGGTATAGGTCCCCCCGCTGGGCTTGTCCAGACAGCCCAGGATGTTCATCAGGGTGGACTTCCCCGAGCCGGAGGGGCCCATGATAGAAATAAATTCCCCGGTTTCCGCGGAAAAACTGACCCCCCGGAGGGCCCGGACAATGATGCCCTCCAGCCGGTACTCCCGCCGGATGTCCCGCAGCTCGATAACCGCCATCACACCCGCTCCCGGAGGATCACCCGCATCCCCGCCAAGTCCGCTCCTGGGGCCTCCCCTTCCTCCGGGTCAAGGACCGGCCGGATCTCCGTAAAGGACCCGTCGCTGATACCGGTTCGCACCAGGATGCACTCGAGGTTCCCCCCTTCGTTGAGATACCAGAGGGTTTTGGGGGGCGCCTCCGGCAGCGGCCCGGAGGGGGTGTTTCCCCGGCCGGCTTGACCAGGTCCGCCGGTCCGCGCCCCGGGGTTACGCCCGCCGGGACCGCCCCCCGGCGGCCCGCCAAACCTCCCGCCCCCCATCAGCTCCGATAGGCCAGCCTGCCGGTTCTCCCGGGGCTGCTCCGGGGTATCAGCGGCCTCCTGCCGCCGGGCCACTGCCTCATTCCGCCGGGCCTCGCTCATCCCCCGGAGCCCCGCATTGAAGATCCGCTCGGCGATCTCCTCGGCGCTTAAGCCCACGGGCTGATAACGAAGGGCCCCGTTGGGGACCAGCAGGACATTCTCATTCCGTTCTTCGATAAATTCCACCGCACAGGTCATCCCCGGCAGGAGGGTCCCGTCCCGGTTATCCACGTTGATGATCACCGTATAGGAAACCACATTGTCCTGGATCGTGGGCATGAGGCGGATGGTTTCCACCACACCGGTATAGGTTTTTCCCGGTAAGGCTTCCAGGGTGAAACGGACGCTCTGTCCCTGCCGGATGGAGGAGATGTCCAGTTCCCCCACGCCGGCTTCAATCTGCATCTCCTCCAGGTTTTCCGCCAGGGTAAAGATACTGGAGGAATTGCTACTGGAGCCCTCCACCACGGTGGCCCCCTCGCTGATGTTCCGTTCCAGGACGATCCCGTCGATGGGGGAGGTGATGAAGGCGTATTGGTTTATTTCGGTTTCGATCACCCGTAACGAGGCCTCCGCGGCGGAGAGTTCCGCGGCCTGAACGTTCAAGGCGGTCCGGGTGGTTTTAAGCTCATATTCGGAGATGAGGTTTTTTTCCGCCAGTTTTTCCTGGTTCTGATAATTGAGGAGCTGGAGTTCGTGGTTGGCCCGGGCTTTGATCACCGAGGCCATCTGCTGTTCCCGTTGGAGCCTGAGCATGTCCGTGTTGAGTTCCGCGAGGATATCCCCCTTGCGGACCGGATCGTTGTAATCCACATGGATGGTCTCCACCTTCCCGCTCATCCGGGCCAAAACGCTGACCGTAGCCACCGGTTTTAAGGTACCGCCGGCGGACACGGTTTTTTCCAGGGTCCCCCGGCTAATCTCCGCGTAATCGTAGGTTTTGGTTCCCCCCGCGGATTTCAGGCAGCCCCCTAAGGAGAGACCGGTAAGGATCAAAAATAGGGCAGGACCAGAAAACGGGAAACCCCTGTGCAGCATGACCTATACCTCCATAGTTAGGATCTGACCACCATAGTAAAACTAAGCAAGAACCGTGCCAAGTTCTTCAAAAAAAGAAAAAAACGCGGGTCTTTGCGGTAATTTCATCATCCGCCGCCCCCCGGGAGTAAAAAACAGCTCCGCCGTGAACCATCCCCCGGGTCTTTCCGGAGCTTCCCTGCTGTTTTGGAAGGACCGGCTTTGGGCGCCGGGTAAAATTTACCCCCCGAGAGACAAACCATAGGTAAATTTTACCCACCGGGTTCCCATGAAATTCAGGCGCCCCTTATCCGTCACGGAATTTCTTTGGATAGTATTGACCGTTGACAACCAGGCGCTTAGGGCAATAAACTAAAAAAAGGAAACGCTATGAACCGAGGAACTTTACTTATCCATAACGGCCATGATAGGGATCCGGCCACCGGAGCCCTGGGGACCACCATCTATCAAACTTCTACCTTTTATCGGAAAAAAATAACCGAAATGCAGGAATTTGATTATTCCCGGGGGGCGAATCCCACCCGGAAGGTCCTGGAAGAGACCATCGCCGCCCTGGAGGGAGGGGCAAAGGGGTACGCCTTTGGCAGCGGCATGGCGGCGATTTCCTCGGTAATCGGGCTTTTCGCCACGGGGGATCATATTTTAGCCGCCGAGGACATCTACGGCGGGAGCCGGTATATCATGGATACCTTTTACCGGCGCTGGGGCCTCAGCTCCACCGCGGTGGACACCTCGGATCCCGACGCGGTACGGCGGGCGATCAGGCCCGATACCAAGGCCCTCTACCTGGAAACCCCTTCCAACCCGCTGCTTAAGATCACTGATCTGGCCGCGTGCCTGGACCTAGCCCGGGAGGCGAACCTCATCTCCATCGTGGACAATACCTTTATGACGTCCTACCTGCAGCAGCCCATAGCCCTGGGGGCGGATATCGTGGTCCATTCGGCGACCAAATTTTTGGGGGGCCACAGTGACGTGATCTCCGGGCTGGCCGTAACCCGTACCGAGGAATTGGGACAGCGGCTGTATCAGATCCAAAACAGCTTCGGCGCCGTGCCGGGGCCCTGGGATGGCTGGCTGGTGATCCGGGGGATCAAGACCCTTAAGGTGCGGATGGACGCCGCCCAGAAAACCGCCCGGCGTTTGGCGGAATGGCTTTTAACCCACAAAAACGTGGCCGCGGTCTTTTACCCTGCCCTGGAAGGGCATCCGGGCCGAAGGATCCACGAGTCCCAGGCCTCCGGGGCCGGGGCGATGCTTTCCTTTAAGACCAAAACCACTGAACAGGCCCTCCGTTTTTTCGACAGGGTTACGCTGGCGGCCACCGCGCCGAGCCTGGGCGGGGTGGAGACCATCGCCTCGTATCCGGTAAAAATGAGCCACATCAACATGCCGGTGGAGGATCGGGAACGGCTGGGCATAACCGACACCCTGATCCGTATCGCCGTGGGGCTTGAGGACGCGGAGGATCTGATCGCGGATTTTGACGAGGCCCTGGCGTAAAAAAGCGCTTTTCCCGGTTGTGGGGGACGGCGCCCCTTCTTACAGGCCGTAGGCGGCCCTCAGGCATTCTTTCCCAGGATATACCGTTCAATGACATCGGCCACCCCGTCGTCGTCATTGGTTTTGTCGCTGATAAGTTCGGCGATATCCTTGATCCGGTCGTCCCCATTGGCCATAGCAACCCCCACCCCGGCCCAACGGATCATGGCCTCATCGTTCATGGAATCCCCAATGGCCAGTACCGCTTCCCGGGGGATGGCGAGTTTTTCCGCCACCACCGCCAGGGCCGTGCCTTTATCGGTCTTCGGGGGAAGGATCTCCAAAAAATAGGGTTTGCTGGTAAAAATAGTGGCGTCCCGGCCGATATAGGTCCTGAGCAGCGACTCCAGGGGGCGGAGGATCATGGGGTCCCCAGGGATAAGGAGTTTGTGACATCCCGCCTGCACCATGCCCCGAAAATTTTCCACCACCACCTGCCGGAGTCCGGTTATTTTTTGATCATAATCAGCAAATTCGTTAGCCCGGGAAATATACATGATGTCATCTTCATAAATTTGAACGGAAAAGCCCTCCGCCGCGGCCAAATCATAGGCCACCAGGGCCGCCGCGGCGGGCAGCTGTATGTCGGCGATGATATTCCTCGTATGGCTTTCCTCTATCATGGTTCCGTTATTGCAGATTAAATACCCGGGCCGCTTGTGGAGCCCCAAAAGCCGGGCATATCGTTCCATGGCCGCGGGAATCCTGCCGGAAGCCAGAACCACCACCACCCCGGCAGCCTCCGCCTTTTTGATCGTATTCCTTGTTCTGAAGGAGATGCTGAGATCAGACCGCAAAAGAGTATCATCCAAATCAATGGCAAGCATACGAATCGCTGTCATGGTATAAGAATAACCCCATGCCCGCTACTATTCAATAGCAAAAATTCACAATAATATGCTATATTATGGGAATGGGAAGAGTATATGTTTTTGTTAATCAAAAGGGAGGTGTGGGCAAAACTACCTCGGCGATCAATATAGGCGCTTACCTGGCCGTCGCGGGAAGATCGGTACTCCTGGTAGATTTTGATTCCCAGGCGAACCTTTCCAGCGGTATCGGGGTCAGTTCTGCCAAGCCCGGGAGTTATGAGCTTATCTCGGGGTCCGTTCCCATCGACCAGGCCATCCGGCAAACCGCGATCCCCGAGCTTTCGGTGATCCCCGCCAGTATCGATCTTTCCGGGGCGGCGGTGGAGCTTATTGATCAGAAAAACCGGGAATTTTACCTCCGGAACGCCCTGGAACCGGCCAGGGAGCGGTATGATTTTATCCTGATCGACTGCCCTCCTTCCCTGGGGGTCTTGACCCTGAACGGCCTGGCCGCCGCCGACGCGGTACTTATCCCCATGCAATGTGAATATTTCGCCATGGAAGGGCTTTCCCTGCTCCTCAATACCATTAAGCGGATTCAGAAGGGTCTGAACCCCGCCCTGGGTATCGGGGGGATCTTCTTTACCATGTACGATCCCCGGACCCGGCTTGCCCAGGCGGTGATAAAACAGGTGAGCGGCTATTTTAAAAACCTGGTTTTTTCCACCGTCATCCCCCGAAATGTCAGGCTTTCGGAAGCTCCCTCCCACGGCTTGGCCATTTCTCAATACGATTCCCAATGTTCCGGCGCCCGAGCCTATAAAAGTCTTGCCGAGGAGGTGATGAACCGTGCCCCCTAAATATGGCCTGGGAAAGGGGCTGGATGCCCTGATCCCCCGGGAGGAGGAATTTCAATTCCAGGAGTCCTCCCCCGGAAAAGGAGAAACCTTCCTTGCCCTGGATAAGATCAGGGCCAACCCAAACCAGCCCCGGAAAAACTTTGAGGAGGAGTCCCTTAAAGAATTGGCGGATTCCATCCGGTCCCAGGGGATCATCCAGCCCATCATCGTCGAAGACGCCGGGGACGGCACCTATACCATCGTTGCCGGGGAACGCCGCAGCCGCGCCGCCCATTTGGCGGGACTCCGGGAGGTGCCGGTCCTTATCCGCAGCTATTCCGATGAAAAACGGCTGGAGGTCGCTATCATCGAAAATGTCCAGCGGACGGATCTGAACCCCATTGAGGAGGCGGCGGCCTATAAAAAACTCATGGAAATCACCGGCCTGTCCCAGGACGAGGTGGCCGCCAAGGTGGGGAAGAACCGTTCCACCGTGGCCAATGCCTTGAGGCTCCTCAAACTCCCCGGCTCCGTGCAAAAAAGCCTGGAAACCGGCAAAATTTCGGCGGGTCATGCCCGGGCCATCCTCTCGGTGTCGACCCCGAAAGGACAGGCCCTGCTCTTTGAGGAGATCCTCGCCCGGAACTACTCGGTCCGGGAGGCGGAAAGCCGTTCCGCCTCCCTCAACGAGGGTACGCCAAAAACCGCGGCCAAGGTCAAGCCGATAAAAAAACAGGACCCGGAATTAACGGCCATGGAACAGCGGTTTATTGAAGCCCTGGGGACCAAGGTGTCCATTACCGGAGACTTTAACCGGGGGTGTATTCAGATTGACTATTACTCCATGGACGATCTGGATCGGCTGTACGAAATTTTAAACCCCTGAGCCCCCGGCTTCCTAGGCCCAGAGTTTCTCCGGATATATTCCCCGGGCGGTGAGATCCGCGATCCGGGTGACCGCCGCTTCCCTATCTTCCTTATATGTTACCCCAAACCAGTCGGAATCCGCCGGGAGGACCCGGATCTTGACGAGGTTATTTTTGATAAACCAGTCCGCGGCTTTGGGCAGGTAACATTCGCTTTTCGGCTGGGTACCGGAAGTTTTAAGAAAATCCTCAAAATAGGTGCTAAAATGGGGGATGATCTCCGGGGAATACCCCCAAAAGTTCATGGATACCGGGGTATCCGGGGCCAGGGGTTCTATGGCGCCGTCCGGGGCGGTATTGAAGATACGGCCGTCCTTTTTTTCGATGGATAAAAGCTCGTTCACCGAAATAAGGTACCCGTCCTTTACTCCGCAGACCCCCCGGGTAACCGTTCCCTGGGGGCTTAGGGTTTTTTCCAGGGCATAGGGGACAATGGCCGCTTCCCCCGGAGCCGGCGCGGAGAGGTATTTCCCCATGACGGCAAAGGCTTCCCGGCCGTAAAAATCATCGGCGTTGAGTACCGTAAAGGGGGCGTCTATCTTCTCCGCGGCGCAGAGCAGGGCATGGGTGGTCCCCCAGGGCTTAGTCCGGTTAATCCGCCGGCTTTCCGCGAGGATGTCCGGGGGGATGAGGCTGTCCAACTCCTGAAAGGCCAGATCCCATGGTACCGTGGTCCCCATCCGGCTTAACACGAGGTCCCGAAAGTCCTTTTCTATATCCCGGCGGATGACAAAAAGAATTTTCTCAAACCCCGAGCGGAGGGCATCGTAGACCGAATAATCCAGCAACACTTCCCCGTTTTTTCCTAATTTATCCATTTGCTTGAGGCCCCCGTAACGGCTCCCCATTCCTGCAGCCAAAACAACCAAGATCGGTTTCTTCATGTTGTATACTCCTTTAACGAAGAAGAAATTTTCAACCACCAAGGCGCATAAAGCAAAGTTTGATGTTACAACCGGTTGATTATACCCGATATTGCCTGAATTGTATACCGATCGCCGGCGCCTGCCGGATTTTGCAGCCGGGGCACGGGTAAGGGCCGTTGCCCCGGCCATTCCTCCCCGCACATTGACAGAGATGGCGGGATATTTCAAGATTAGCCTATGATCATGCTGATTACCGGGGGGATAAAGTCGGGAAAGTCAAGCCGGGCTTTGCGGATCGCCCGGGAGGAATGGCCCTTTCCCATACATTTTATTGCGACCGCCCAGGTAACGGATGAGGAGCTGGGGCTCAGGATACGGCGGCACCAAGAGGAGCGGGCCCGGCTTGGGGGGGATGCAGGGTTTGTAACCATTGAAGAGCCCCTGGAATTGGGGGAGGCCCTCAGCCGGGCGGGGCCCTATGCGGTGGTGGACTGTATCCCCATGTGGATAAACAACCTGATCTACCATAAGCGGGAAGCCGATTTTTCCGGCATATTAGGGGCCGTTATCCGGGGCCTCCGCCAAAACCGTATCGTGGTTACCAACGAGACGGGGATGGGGAACGTCCCCTTTGACGAGACGACCCGGCGGTACAATGAGCTTTTGGCCGAGGCAAACCGGAAAATCGCGGAAGCCGCGGACCGGGTGGAGCTTATGGTTTCCGGCATCCCCCTGCGGATCAAGTAGGTCCCAGGGGGCGCCGGGAATTCAGGCGGCGGCCCGGGGTTTATAGAGGTGAGCGGACCACATCAAACAGGCAAAGGCGCCGCCCCCGATGATGTTCCCCAGGGTAACCGGGATAAGATTGGCGGTAAAAAAGCTGCCCCAGGTCAACGCCCCCGTATTGATCCCCAGCTCTGCGGCTTTGGCGGCATAGGCGCTTACCTGTAAGGCCATAAGCCCCGCGGGAATGTAGTACATATTGGCCACACTGTGTTCAAAGCCGCAGATCACAAAAAAGCAGACCGGCAGGTAGGTTCCCATAAACCGGCCGGGCACGTCCTTGGCGGCCAGGGCCAGAAACACCCCCACGCATACGAGGAAATTGCAGAAGATCCCCGACACCAGGGCATTGGCAAAGGGAAGGGCGCACTTGGCCGCGGCCACCCGGATGGTAAAGGCCGCCAGGGCATGGGCGGAATAGTTGAGCTGGCCGAAAAGGGCGCAGCCTGCGGCCACGAGGAGGCCGCCGGCGAAGTTTCCGGCGTAAACAAAGAGCCAGTTTTTCAACATCCCCCTAAGGGGGGCCTTGCCGTCCAATACGGTGATGGGGAGCAGGCAATTCCCCGTAAAAAGCTCCGCTCCGGAGACCACCACCATGCCCAGGCCGAAGGGGAATATCACCCCCATAACGAGCCGGGCGATCCCCACATTGGGGATATCGTGGGCCGCGGTATTCGCCACCGCCGCGGCAAGGCCGATGATGAGCCCCGATAGGATCCCCAGAAAAAACATCTTCCAAAGGGGAAAATTGATCTTGGCGGCTCCGGCGGAAACGTAATTTGCCGTCACTTCCTGCGGGGTAAACAGGTTCATACCATCCTCCTCATAGCTCATCGGCAGCGGCTTTGGCCGCCTCAATCACATGGCGTACCGATACGCCGGTGGTCACCGTGCCTACCCCGCCGGGTACCGGGGTGATCGCCGCCACCAGGCCTTCCGCCTCGGCGAATTTCACGTCCCCGCACATGCCCCCTTCGGCTTTGACGTGGATCCCCACGTCTATGACCACCTGCCCTTCCCGGAAGTACTCCCGGCCGATGCTTTCGGGCTTTCCCGCAGCCACAATAACGATGTCCCCTTCCCGGACCACGGCGGGGAGATCCCTGGTTTTGGTATGGCAGATGGTGACGGTAGCGTTTTTGTGCATCAGCATCATCGCCACGGGCCGGCCGATAACCAGGCTGCGGCCCACCACGGTTACCCGCTTCCCCCCGGGGTCTATCCCGTAATGGGCGAGGATCTCCATGCAGGCTTCCGCCGTACAGGGGGGGAAACCCTGGGAGGTTCCGGTGAACACCCCCGCCAGGGAACCGTCGGTGATGCCGTCTATGTCCTTGGCGGGGAGCAGGGAGCCCCGGACGATCCGGTCGTTGATATGGCCGGGCAGGGGCCGGAAGAGGAGGACCCCGTGGATCCGGGGATCCCCGTTTATCCCCCGGATGACCTCAAGCAGGGCTTCCTGGCTGGTATCCGCGGGGAGGACGTAGTTTTTGACCGCCACCCCCGCGGCATCGCAGCGTTTTTTCGCCCCCTTTTCGTAGGAAATATCATCCTCCCGTTCCCCCAGGCGGATGATCCCCAGGGCCGGGACTATGCCCCGGGATTTTAGGGCCTCCGTATCCCGCTTCATCCCCTCCATCATGGCATCGGCCACGTCTTTTCCTTTTAATATCTGGGTCATGGCGGTGTCCTTTCTACTCTTTTTTCAAGTAATTTTTTACGCTTTCAAAAATACGATCCGAACAAGGACCGTATTCGGCCAGGAGGGCATCCGCTTTCCGGTTGTACTCCCCTGCCAGGGCCCGGTCTTTCATGGCCCCGGTGTTGATATACACGTTGAGGCTGGCCCCGAGCAGGGCGGCCTTGCAGAAGGCCGCCCCCACCCCGGCGTCGCTCACCGCGAGGCGGCTGCCCTTGGCGGCGAATTCCTCATGGAGCCGGATGGCCTCGCCGCACTTCGACATGATTTCCAGGGGTACCGAACAGGCCTCCTTGAGGGCGGCCTCCATGACCCGGTCCTTTTCCTCCCGCTGGGCCTCGGTCTCTTTAGGCAGGCCGTAGGCCCGGGAAAGGGGCTCAAAGACCTCGGCGTCCCGCTGCACCAGGGTGAGGAATTCCCCCTGGAGCTTCTCCGCCGCTTCCCGCAGGCGGATCATGTCCCCTTCCACCTCGGCGTACTTTTTTTTCCCCACCGTGAGGGCCCCCACCATATTCCCCAGGGCGGTTCCCACCGCCCCCACCAGGGCCGAGGCGCCTCCCCCGCCGGGGACCGGGGCCTTACTGCCCAAGCGGGAAATAAATTCGGCGCAGCTTATTTCCGCAAAATTCATCGTACCTCCTTTTAGTACCGCTAAAAGAGACCCGAAATCTTGCCGGCGCTGTCCACGTCGATCTTTTCCGCCGCCGGTACCGGGGGCAAGCCCGGCATGGTCATAATGTCCCCGGTCAGGGCCACGATAAAGCCCGCCCCGGAGGAGATTTTGAGGTTCCGCACCGTCAGGGTAAAGTCCTGGGGAGCGCCCAGGAGTTTTTGATCGTCGGAAAAGCTGTATTGGGTTTTGGCCATGCAGATGGGTACCTTGCCGAAGCCCAGGGCTTCAAGCTGTTCCATCTGCTTGACCGCGGCGGGGAGGATATTCACCTCCGCGGCATGGTATATCTTGGTGGCAATGGCCTTGATCTTATCGGCGATGCTTTCGTCCAGCTCGTAGCTGTAGCGGAATTGCGAAGGCTGTTCGCAGAGGCGTACCACTTCCTCCGCCAGCTTGATCCCCCCTTCGCCGCCCTTGGCCCATACTTCGCTCAAGGCGACATTGACCCCCAGTTCCTTACATTTCTTTTCCACCAGGTCCAGTTCCGCCCTGGTGTCGGTGGGGAAGGCGTTGATCGCCACCACCGCGGGCAGCCGGAACACCTGGGTGATGTTTTCCACGTGCTGCAGGAGGTTCGGCAGCCCCTTTTCCAGGGCGGCAAGGTTTTCTTTGGAAAGATCCGCCTTGGCCACGCCGCCATGGTGTTTCAGGGCCCGGACCGTGGCGACGATGACCACCGCCGCAGGGGTCAGGCCCGCAAAACGGCATTTGATATCGAGGAACTTCTCCGCCCCTAGGTCCGCGCCGAATCCGGCTTCGGTAACCACGTAATCCCCCAGTTTCAGGGCCAGCCGGGTAGCCATCACCGAGTTACACCCGTGGGCGATGTTGGCGAAGGGCCCCCCGTGGACAAAGGAAGGGGTATGTTCCAGGGTCTGCACCAGGTTGGGCTTGAGGGCATCCTTGAGGAGGGCTGCCATGGCGCCCTGGGCGTTAAGCTGCCCCGCGGTAACGGGCTTGGCTTCGGAATCCTTGCCATAGGTATAGCCCACAATAATAGAGGCAAGCCGTTTTTTGAGGTCGTCGATCCCGGAGGCGAGGCAGAGGATGGCCATAATCTCGCTGGCCACGGTGATGTCATAGCCGTCTTCCCGGGGGAAACCGTTGGCCTTGCCCCCCAGGCCGTCCACCACAAACCGGAGCTGCCGGTCGTTCATGTCCACGCAGCGGTGCCAGGTGATACGCCGGGGGTCGATGTTCAGCTTATTCCCCTGATAGATATGGTTGTCGATCATGGCGGCGAGGAGGTTATTGGCCGCCCCGATGGCGTGGAAGTCCCCGGTAAAGTGGAGGTTGATGTCTTCCATGGGCACCACCTGGGCGTAACCCCCGCCGGCGGCTCCCCCTTTGACGCCGAATACAGGCCCCAGGGAGGGCTCCCGCAGGGCGACGATCACCTTTTTCCCGATCTTCTTGAGACCATCCGCCAGGCCCACGGTGGTGGTGGTCTTCCCCTCCCCCGCGGGGGTGGGGGTAATGGCGGTGACCAGGATCAATTTGCCGTCTTTTTTACCGGCGTTTTCCGTCAGATAGTTATAATCTACCTTGGCCTTGTAATTTCCGTACTGCTCCAGGTATTTTTCATCGATACCTGCGGCTTTCGCAATCTCCAGGATATGCTCCATCTTGGTGGCCTGGGCGATTTCAATATCACTTTTCACTTCACTCATAACTCATCTCCCTCTGTTTTGTTAAAACTCCCCTTCATGGGGAGTCTCATTTATATTGAAGCCTGATGCCGGAATCCAGGACGATCCTGGTCACATCGGCGCTTTTGTTCAGGGCGTAGATATGGATCCCCTGCAGGTCGGTGTTCATGTATGCCCAGAGCTGCCTGACGGTGTATTCCATGCCGGCTTTTTTGAAGTCCGCCGCGAGCTGCTTGACGACCGCTTCACCGGCCCCGCGGACCGGGGTGTATTTACCGATGATCGCCGCCAGTTCCGCGGGGATCGAACAGCCGTTGGCCAGGGTCATATTGATGATCGGGTCCCGGGAGAGGACCGGCATGAGCCCCATGACAAAGGGGATGGTGACGCCGGCCCTGCGGCATTTTTTGACCCACCGCTCATAGGCGGGGACATCGTGGCAAAGCTGGCACATCACAAATTCCGCGCCGGCATCCTGTTTTTCGCGGATAAAGGCGATGTCCGACTCCGCGCTGACGGCGAGGAGGTGCTTTTCGGGGTCCCCCGCGCCGGCGATGGTAAATTTATCCCCAAAGGTTTCCCGCAGAAAGCGGATCAGGTGGTTGGCGTTTTCAAAATCCCCGCCGGTGGTGGTCTTGAGCATGCCGGTTTCGGGGTCCTTGGGAAAATCCCCCCGCATGGCAAGAAAATTTTCGACCCCCAGGTCCAGATATTTCTGTATTTTTTCTTTGATTTCACTTTTTGAATGCCCGATACAGGTAAAATGGGTCATACAAGTTACGTTATTCTTGGTAATAAAGTCGCAAATTTCGATACTTTTACCCACATTGGTCCCGCCGGCGCCATAGGTGCAGCTGATAAAATCCGGGTTAAACCGGAAGAGTTCTTTTAATTCGTTCTGTAACTTGGGCACCCCGTCATCTTCTTTTGGGGGAAAAACCTCAAAAGAAAAGGTCATTCGTTTCTTTAAAATTTCGGTAATTCTCATCATGCCTCCTTGTTTTGGGAAAAAGGAATTGCCAGAGGAGCCGGTTTCAAAACGCGGCTGATTTTGAAACCGGCTCTGCAGAAACGGCCTAAAGGCTCGCTTTTGCATTTAAATCTAAGGAAACTCTTATTTTATATCGTCCTATGGGGGTTGTCAAGAATTTTGTGATCAATATCAATAAAATTATATATATATTATTTTATTGATATGGCGGCTGTTTTATGACCGGTAAATTGCCATATTGACTTTACATAAACTACCGTATAATTTTAATAAGGGGAGGAATTAAATAATGAAAAAAATCCTCATAAGTTTTGTTCTCCTGGTGATAGCTGATTTTTGTTTCCCCCAGCAAAACCTCAAAATTATCGGTCGAATTCCTCGTCCCGACAGTGAAAAAATCTATCGAATCCAACTGGGTTCCTTCAAAATGCCGCAGAATGCCGAAACGGTTTCCGCCAGATTACGGCATGCCGGATTTAATCCGGTATATGAAAATTACCGGGATTTTACCCGGGTGCTTCTTACCGGTATCAGGGCCTGGAATATGTTGCTGGTATTAAAAAACATCGAATTACTGGGGTTTAGAGAAGCATGGATCACGGAAGACCGGAGCGCCGTCCCTTCGGAGGGGTTTCTGGTGAATCCGGACGAGTATGCCCACGGCAAAAACACCAGACCGCCGAGAAGGAGAAGGGAAACGCCGGATCGAAGCGCTGCCCCCCCGGACAGGATAAGCGCGGAGCCGGAGTATACGCCGGATAGGAGCGTTACCCCCCCAAACAGGATAAGCGCGGAGCCGGAGTATACGCCGGATAGGAGCATTGTCCCCCCCGACGAGGTGCGTGTGGAGCCCTATCCTGAAGAAGCGGCTGAGCTTCCCGCTAAAAACGTCATCATAGACCCCACTTATTATACGGTAATGATCGGTGAAAGCAAAACCATACGGCTGGACACTTTACCTGACTGGGGGGTGGTATGGTCGAGCCAGGACCCCGGGATTGCCACGGTGGATGATACCGGAAAAATCACCGGCATAGACACCGGATCCACCGTGGTTGAAGCCGATGACGGCGAAACGGTTATGGGTATTTCCGTGACGGTGGTGCCGGCCTCAAACATTCATTATGTTCCAAAGGAACAGGAAACCTTTGTGAAAACAGACGAAAATACCCTTATGACCCCGGGAACGACCGGTCTGGCCGAATACAGGACCGAACCCACCGCCCGGTTGGCCTATCGTTTTGTAAACCCCGGGGACAGCAGGGGCGCCAGCGGCATCAACGGCGGTATCGATGTTCTGGGCAAAGGAAAGGACGACCGGTGGATGTGGACCACCTATTATCAGGGGGGATTTTTTTACGATTTGAACGGCGTCCAACATGTTATGACCAATGGGGTTCAACAGAGCAGGAGCGGCATTGAATTACGGGTAGAGCCGTCCTTTGTGTATATAGACGGGGTGTCCTACCTTCAGTTAAAGCATACGCTTAAAAACATCACCCAGACCGTTATTTCCGGCCAAAGATTCGGCGCCGGAGCGGATATTATGATACATAACAACGACCACGCTTCGGTTACCGGGGACGAGTATGGGCTGGTAATGTCCGATGCCTCCGACGAAGAGATCTCAAGCCTGAACCTTATGTTTGTGGGTAAAACCGGGGAAGATACCACCCCGGTGAGCACCCTCTGGATAGGCCGGTGGGATCGGGGGGACTATCTGAAGCATATCTATGATGACGGGGTGGATCCCCAGTACTATGAAGGGGCGGACAGCGCCATGGCTTTTTCGTTCCAAAATATCACCCTGCTTCCCGATGAATCCAAGGAGTTCATCGTTAGATTTACCCTTGCCCGAAACAGCAACTGAGAACCGGAGCATACGATGAACCCTATCCTCATCGAGTACTTGACAATATAATTTAACAATGTTATATTATCTATGTAAACTTAACATTATTATAGGAGTGTGTCAAAATGAAACGTTTTTTGGCGTTCATCGCCGCTTTACTGCTACTATGGCCGCCCTTGTGGGCTGACGAAGAGGGCTATGCTTCTTCTACAGACCTCAGCGTCACCCTTTCGAGTATCCCCGAAGCAAAAGTCGCCCTGGCGCAGAATTTCACCTTTCCATTCCTCCGGGGAGATGGAATGCTGACCCAGGGCAACAGTATCAGCACCACGGTGACCGCTGAACTTTCCCCCATATCGATCAACGGTCTTGCGGAACTGGTCTGGACACCCATCGCGTTTTTTCAACTGGTTGCCGGGGGGCGGATTGGTTCAGGGTGGAATATAACCCTGGGAGATGAAATCATCGGAATAGGAAAAAATGTGCGTAATTCCGATGGAAGTACCGCAGTGGATGGTTCCGCCTTTGACGGGCTTTTATGGAAACTCAATGGCGGCGCCGTCCTGCAATTCGATCTGGCCGCTCTTTTCCCCGGGGACTGGCATCATGTGGTATTTCATTCGTATCATGAAATAAATTACGCCGCGTATACCGCGGCAGATGCCCATGAATCATGGTATTTTGAAGCCGATTTCGGCGAAAACCGGAATGGTTTTAACTATTACGGTAATTATTTATTGGGGTATCAAATGCCGCTTTTCCTTGATATGGTGGGTATTCTGGTGGAGGAAAATCAAAATCTCTACCATACCGCAGGGGGTGAATATTGGGGTGACGAGCTCCCCCGCTGGACTTTTTCCGCATTGCTTGACTTTAAAATTACCGATTGGATGAGCGCTACCCTGATTACCCAATTGCGAACCATGCGGAATTTCACCTCGGCAACCGAAGGCAATGAATTTTATCAGGACCGGCAAATAGCCGCTTCTCCGGAACGGCGACTTGAATTTTACCGGGTGGCCGCCACCATGAAGTTCAAATTGCGATAAGCAGGGAAAGGAGTACTGTTTATGCGAAAGGCAAATCCTGAACTGATCATGGCCATTAAAAAGAAAGCCCTCGAAATGCTCATGAAAAAAGAGCCGGAAGAAATAACCATGCGGGATATAGCAAAGGGATGTGGAGTAACCGCGACCACGCTCTATTATTACTACAGCGACAAGGATACCTTGTTCGAGGAGGTGAAACTGGAAAGCATCGCCGAAATGAATGGTTTTATCCAAAAAAAACTGGAGGGGATACAAGAACCGCTCAAGGCTATTAAGGCCGCGCTTACCGCGTTCAGGGATTGGGCTTTTGAAAATCCCCGGATGGCTATTTTAGTCATGGGACGCTTTAAAGCAAATAAAGAAGTGAGCAACGAACAATTAGAAGCGTACTACCTAAACAACTATTTTGGTAAAGCGCTCCTGGATGCCGCAGTCAAGGTGGGTAAATCAAAGTCTAAGGATACGCTGTTGGATTCCAGCCTCATTATTGCCGCTCTCTGGGGCGCCATTGAAAGCGTGTTATTAAACCGGACAATGCCGGAATATTGGGACCAGGGGCTGCTGTTTACCAACAAAATGATAGAACATTTACTGGAGGAATTATGAGAAAAATCTGGTTTGTCTTTTTTGGGGTCCTTATTATTGGTTTGCTTGGCTGTAATACTGCGAAATCAACAGACCCAGCCGTTATTATTGACAATACTATTGAATTGTCTGTAGAGCCGGGAGAACAGTGGCTGGGGAAAATGAAAGTTTTTATTTTTTCCGTAAGTAAAACTCCCCAATTAGCCGCATGGATTGAAGATGGCGACGGAAACTATATTGCAACAATCACGGTTACCAATAGAAGCGCCAAAAGAAACTGGAGAAGCGCTCCCGCGGAAGGAAGGCCCGAGGCATTGCCTATCTGGAATCATAGATTCCAAAATAACTCAGCACAAAATGATGTTGACACGGTAAGCGCGGCTACCGCAAAAGGGGCCGTCGATGTTCAAATTGCCAACGGTTCATTGATAAATGGGCATGAATATACGGTCTATTTGGAAATAAACCACAGTTTTGATTATAACGAAACCTATCCCGAAAATACGACAGGCGTAAACGGGCAGCCATCGGTACTGTACCAGGCAAAATTTATTGCGGGCCAGGCGGGTAAAATAAGCCTTTTGCCAATAGGCCGTGGATCAGTTGATGGATCCCATGGAACTATAACAGAAGGACTTACGGGCCTTACCACGGCATTGGAAATAATCAAAAATGCTTATGTAAGTTCCTGGTGAGTGGTGAATTCTTCGCAGCAAATTCCAGGGCCGACAAACTGTGGGTGGAGGCTGAAGTGGGAATGGAGCGCAGCGGAATGACCTGGCCGGCCGGAACCCTGGAGCCGCCGAATGGCGGCGGAATGCATACAGTCCTGTTGAGACTGTCGAATAACCTTGACAAAATAAAAAAGCAGTAATAGTATTGCGCTATTATGGCGCGATACAAAGATTTTGACCGGTCGCAGGGCCTTTTTCTGACCGTGGATTTAAGCAGGCAGCTCTTGCCGGGGACCTTTGAATGGACCCTGGACTATTTAGTCGGCAAAATGGACCTCAGCGAGTTTGATTCAAGCTACAACAATGACGAGGTTGGGGCAAAAGCCTATTCGCCGGAAGTGTTGTTGAAAATAATACTCTATTGCTATTCGCACGGGATAAACTCGTCGCGGAAGATAGAGGAGTCATGCAGGACAAATATCGTCGCAAAGGCGCTGGCCGCAGACGCGGAGCCTGATCACGCCACTATCGCGGGATTTATCGCATCCAATGCCGAAAAGTTTGTGAAGGTGTTTGCGCAGGTGGTAATGAAATGCGGGGAGCTTGGGCTGATAGGGGGGAATGTTTGCGATTGACGGATGCAAACTGCCCAGCAACGCGTCAAAGGAATGGTCTGGGACGCTGAAAGATTTAAAAAAGAAACAAGCGGACCTTGAGAAGCTGGGAAAGCAATTGACGGAACAACACCAGGAGCGGGACAAGCGGGAGCGTTCGGTTAAGAAGTTGAACAAGACATGCCGGAATTTTATAGAGGGAAAGGAATATCAGGAGCGGCATCAGGAACGGATAGCAAAGAAGCTGGCAAAGCTGGAACAGTTTTTAGCGACGGCGGAAGCGAAACAAGGAATAAGGGCCTGCCCAAGAATAATTACTACACATAAATATAAAAGTATGATATACTTAAAAGATGGAAATAGAAGCGCAGATACAAGAGAA
>NZ_JAJQRC010000047.1:0-21701 GCF_046533115.1 Treponema sp. TIM-1 | reverse complement strand
AGATCAACGCGGTGATGGAAAACATCGCCAGCCAGACCAACCTGTTGTCCATGAACGCCGCCATAGAGGCGGCCCATGCCGGGGAGGCGGGAAAGGGATTTGCCGTGGTGGCCGATGAGATACGGAAACTGGCGGAGAATTCCGGGGAGCAGTCCAAGACCATTTCCACGGTTCTCAAGAAGATAAAAGATTCCATCGACACAATAACCAAATCCACCGACAATGTGTTGAACAAGTTTGAAGCCATAGACAGCGGGGTCAGGACCGTATCGGAACAGGAAGAGAACATCCGCAGCGCCATGGAGGAACAGAGCGTGGGGAGTAAGCAGATCCTGGAGTCCCTGGGTCAGCTCAACGAGGAGACCCAACTGGTTAAGACCGGTTCTGAGGAAATGCTTGAGGGGAGCAAACAGGTTATCCAGGAGAGCAAAAACCTGGAACTGGCGACCCAGGAGATAACGAGCGGGATGAACGAGATGGCCTCCGGGGCGGACCAGATCAATGTGGCGGTGGACCGGGTGAATACCATCAGCGGGACGAACCGGGAAAACATTCACGTTCTGGTACAGGAGGTTTCGAGATTTAAAGTTGAGGATTGAGGAGCGGTTTACGAAATTGGAGCCTTAAGCGATTTTCTCCGTAATCCGGAGGCTTTCCTGGAGCTTCAGTTTTGGGAAAGTTTCTGGGTGGTTATTATTCCTCTTTTCACTTTTAGGAGATTATCCCAGATCCGCTGATCGGGCATTGATTTTTTTGCGCCGATCTCCTACAATTTATATCGGATTTGAATTAAACCGGAAAGGATAACGGATGAAACGGGGAACCCGCTTAATACATAACGGTCATGAGATGGATCCGGTAACCGGAGCCTTGGGGGTACCCATCGTTCAGACCTCCACCTTTGATCAGGGGGATCTGTCGACACCCCGGGAATTTGATTATGCCCGGTCGGGGAATCCCACCAGAAAGGCCCTGGAGGAGATCATCGCCACCCTGGAGGGGGGCGAGCGGGGCTACGCCTTTGGAAGCGGTATCGCCGCGGTGTCCTCGGTCCTGGGGATCCTCTCGGGGGGGGATCATGTCATCGCCGCGGAGGATATCTATGGGGGGAGTTGGCGGATCCTCAACAACTTTTACCGGCGCTGGGGGCTGGAATGTACGGCGGTGGATGCCTCGGATCCGGAAAATATCCGGAGGGCCATCAAACCCACTACCAAGGCCCTGTTCCTGGAAACCCCCTCCAATCCGCTCCTTAAAATTATTGATCTTAAAACTTGTTTGGGTATAGCCCGGGACGCGGGGCTTATCTCCGTGGTGGATAATACCTTTATGACCCCCTACCTCCAGCGGCCCATAGAGCTGGGGGCGGATGTGGTGGTCCATTCGGCGACCAAATTTTTAGGCGGCCACAGTGATGTGGTGCTGGGCCTGGCGGTTACCCGGACCAAAGAGCTGGGCAAGCGGGTATACGCGGTCCAGAACAGTTTCGGCGCGATCCCCGGTCCTTGGGATGTCTGGCTGGTGATGCGGGGGATCAAAACCCTCAAGGCCCGGCTGGAGGTCCAGGAGGCTTCCGCCCGGCAGCTTGCCCAATGGCTTCTTGATCATAAGAAGGTTAGTGCCGTATTCTATCCCGGTCTTGCGAATCATCCCGGCAGGGAAATTAACGAGGCCCAGGCATCCGGGGCGGGGGCGGTCCTTTCCTTTAGGACAAAAACCGCCGAAGACGCCCTCCGTTTTTTGGCCCAGGTGGAATATGCCGCGGCGGCGGTGAGCCTGGGGGGGGTGGAGACCATCGCCTCCTATCCGGTCAGGATGAGCCATGCCGCCATGCCGGCGGAGGAGCGGCGGCGGCTGGGCATTACCGATACCCTGATCCGAATCTCCGTGGGACTTGAGGATGTGGAGGATCTCATCGCTGATTTTGACCGGGCCCTGGGATGACCGGAGCTTATGAGGAAATATGAAGTTAGTATTTGACAGGAGCCTGCCATGAAAGAAGAACCCCATTGTACCGGCCGCTTGGCCCTGGAAACCCTCCTGGTACATGGAGCGACCCCCTTTGATCCGGTCACCGGCGCGGTGACCACCCCTATTTACCAAAGTTCCACCTTTAGGCATCCGGGGCTGTATGAGTCCACGGGGTATGATTATTCCCGAAGTATCAATCCCACCAGAACGGAGTTGGAGCGTACCCTGGCCCTTATTGAGGGGGGCAGATCCGGCTTGGCCTTTGCCTCGGGTATGGGGGCGATTTCCTCTATTATAAAACTCTTCAAACCCGGGGATCACCTCATCGTTTCCGCGGACCTTTACGGGGGAACCTACCGCCTCTTCCATGAGTATTATGAACACTACGGCTTTTCCTTTTCCTGGGTGGATTCCAGCGATCTCAACCTGGTGGAGGCAAACCTCCGCCCCGAAACCAAGGCTATTTTTATCGAAACCCCCTCCAACCCCATGATGAAGATTACCGATATCCGGCGCTGCGGGGAGCTTATCCATAACCACGGGGGCTATCTTATCGTAGACAACACCTTTCTCTCCCCCTATTTTCAGAATCCCCTCAAGCTGGGGGCGGATCTGGTGGTCCATAGCGGCACCAAATACCTGGCCGGCCATAACGATACCCTTTCGGGCTTTATTGTCCATGATAACGATATTTTTGAGGAACCCCTCCGGAATGCCCAAAAAAGCGAGGGGGCCGCCCTGGCGCCCCTGGACGCGTGGTTGGTACTCCGGGGAATCAAAACCCTGGCCCTACGGATGGAACGGCACCAGTCCAACGCCCTCCGGATCGCCCGGTGGCTCCAGGAGCATCCCCAGGTGGAACAGGTTTTTTATCCGGGCTTTACGGAGCATCCCCAGTACCAACTGTCCTGTTCCCAGGCCCGGGGGCATGGGGGTATGATCTCCTTTTACCTTAAAAACCGGGATGACGTGGCCGTTATTTTACGGAAGGTGTCCCTGATCCTCTTTGCCGAAAGCCTGGGGGGGGTGGAGTCCCTGTTGACCTATCCCCTGGTCCAAACCCACGGGGCAATCCCCGAGGCCATGCGGCTCTCCGCCGGGGTGACTGACCGGCTTATGCGGCTTTCCGTGGGGATCGAAGCTCCCGAGGATATAATCGCCGATTTGGATGCGGCGTTTTCTTATAGTACGATTTAAAAAGGAGTAGTATATGAGAATTTCAACGAAAGGCCGTTATTCCCTGGAAGCCCTTTTGTACATGGCTTTGCTTCCCGATGGGGAGTATTGCAGTACTCGGACCATCGCGGAGCATACCGGTATTTCCGACGGTTACCTGGAACAGCTTTTTATCCCCCTCAGAAAGGCCGGGATAATTCGGGGTATCCGGGGGCCCCAGGGGGGCTATCTTTTGGGGAAGGAGCCGGACACGATCACCGTGGGGGATATTTTGCGGGCCGTGGAAGGTCCCCTGGAGCCGGTGGCTTGTGTGGTAAATTCCATGATCTGTCCCGCGGAAGCCTATTGTATCAGCCGGCATACCTGGAGTGAGCTTTACCACGAGATAAGCGATTGTGTGGATTCCATCACCCTTACGGATCTGGTGGAAGCCTACTATGCCATGGACAGGCTGGAGTACGCCATATGAAAATTTCGACCCGGGGACGTTATGGAATGCGGCTCCTCATCGACTTGGCGGAACATATCGTGGAACCCCATGTGGCCCTGGCCAGTGTGGCGGAACGGCAGAGTATATCCGTCCGTTACCTGGAACAGGTGGCGGTGATCCTCCGGCGATCCGGCTTTATCCGCTCGGTCAAGGGCGCTTCCGGGGGATATGCCCTGGCCCAACGCCCCCAGGATATTGTCATCGGGGATGTCCTGCGGGAACTGGAAGGGGATATGTGGGTGGTTGATCCCCCCCTGCCTGCCGTTTCGGAGACCAAACTCCAGCGCTGCATCCGCCTTACGGTTTTTGATCGCCTCAATGACCGGATTGCCCAGGTGATAGACCGGAAAACGCTGGCTTCGGTGGTGGGGACCGTGGACCCCGATGAGTCCTATATGTATTTCATATAACCCTGCGAAAAAACAGCGGGTAGTTCCGCCCATCCTCAAAAATCATTCGTTGCTGCCAAAGGAGGGATGCTATTGTTATGGAGGAAAAAAACAGCAAAGTAGAATACGCGGTTTCATTTAAAGATCAATTAACGGTACGGGGTATGATCATCGGTGCGGTGGGGGCCGTTATTCTCACCATGAGCTCCATGTATGTGGCCTTAAAACTGGGCGCCCTGCCCTGGCCCATCATCTTTGTTGCCCTGGTCTCCATGTTTTTTTTAAAATTTTTTAAAAAGAGTAATATCAACGAAATCAACGTTACCCATACCGCCATGTCCGCGGGGGCCATGACCGCCGGGGGCCTGGCCTTTACCATTCCGGGTATCTATATGCTGGATAAAAGCGCCCGGGTCAACTTTCTCCAGCTGTTTTTTGTGGTTCTGGGGGGCGTGATCCTGGGACTGATCTTTACCGCCCTTATCCGCAACTATTTTGTGGTCACCAAAAAACTGCCCTATCCCATGGGACAGGCCGCCGCCGAAACCCTTATCGTCGGGGATGAGGGGGGGAAAAAATCAAAGACCCTCTTTTCCTCCCTGGGTATTGCGGGGTTGTTCACCTTTCTCCGGGACGGTATTCCGGCGATTTCGGGCAAAACCATTATCCCCGCGACCCTTATGAACAAAACCATGGTGGGGTTCGGTTCCCTGGGGGGGCTATGGCTTTCCCCCATGCTTATCTCCATAGGCTATATCATCGGCCCCTTGGCCATCGGGGTCTGGTTTCTGGGGGCGCTGATCGGCGATTTCGGCATCCTCATCGGCGGGGTGGCCGCGGGTTTCCTCAGCCCCGGGCTTGCCGCGGGGATCAAAGCTTCCCTGGGGATCGGCCTGATGGTGGGTACCGGCCTGGGGATCATCGTCAAGGGGATCCTGCCCAAGGCCCGGGAGATCTTCGGCCCCCTGTTCAGCAAGCAGGCCATTTCCGGGGGCTTCATCAGCCTCCGCTGGGCGCCCCTGGTCATGGCGCTGCTGGCGATCCTGTTTACCACGGTCTGCGGCATGGGGCTCGTCCCCAGCGTCGTCACGATCCTGGGGGTATGGCTCGCCACGGCCATGTCCGCCCAGGTGGTAGGGCAGTCGGGGATTAACCCCATGGAAGTTTTCGGTATCATCATCCTCCTGGCCGCCAAGGCGGTTTCCTCCATCGGCCAAACCGCCGCTTTTTTTGTGGCCGCGGTGGTGGCCATTGCCTGCGGGCTGGTGGGGGACGTGATGAACGACTTCAAGTCCGGGTATATTTTAAAGTCCGATCCCAAAGCCCAGTGGATAGCCGAATGTATCGGCGGCCTCATAGGGGCCGTGGTTTCGGTGGGTAGCTTTTATATGATCATCACCGCCTACGGGCCCGCGGCCTTTGGTCCCGAGGGAATGTTTGCCGCTCCCCAGGCCGGCGCGGTGGCGGCCATGGTGGGGGGTATTCCCCAGGTACCTGCTTTTATTGCCGGTCTTGCGGCGGGATGTATCCTTTACCTGGTGAATTTTCCGGTGATGACCCTGGGGCTGGGGGTATATCTGCCCTTCTATTTGTCCCTGACCGCCTTTGCCGGCGGGGGGCTCCGTTTTATCCTGGAAAAAGCGGCCCCGGCATGGGATAAAAGGGGGAGCGGACTGATTATCTCCTCGGGCCTTTTGGGGGGCGAGGCGGTTATGGGGGTCATCATCGCCATCTGTCAGGCCGCCGCCGGTCTGGCGCACCTTTAGGGCGTCCCCAAGATTATGAGCCGGTATTCCTTTGTACTGGTAGATGACGAGCCGGAAATCCGGGAGGGGATGCGGGATGCCATTCCCTGGGAAGATCTGGGGTTCTCCTTTGCCGGGGCCTGTGCCAATGGCTTTGAGGCCCTGGAATTGGCCGAGCGGATCCGGCCCGACGTGGTGATGACCGATATCAATATGCCTTTTATGGACGGTTTTGTCTTGACGGACCGGCTGCTTTCGGCGCTGCCCGATACCAAGGTCCTCATCATCTCCGGGTATGATGATTTTGAGTATGCCCGTAAGGCCCTGCGGCTTCAGGTCTACGATTATATCGTAAAGCCCATAACCCCCGGGGAATTCAAAAACGTCCTCGTCAAACTCAAGCAAACCCTGGACGCGGAACAGGAAAGCCGGCGGGACCTGGAGCATATCAAAAAACAGCTGGTCGAAAGCATCCCCCTCCTGCGGGAACGGTTTCTGGTCCACCTCATCGAAGGACGGCCAGACCGAACCGGTATCCCGGAGCAGCTCGCCTACTTTGACCTGCCCCTTCCCCTGGAAGGGGTAGCCTACCAGTGCCTGGTCCTGGACTTTGTCCGCCGCCGGAAGGGGGAAGATTTTCATATTGATCTCATCACCGTGCAGAATATCCTGGAGGAATTTCTTAACTCCCTGGGGCTGGGGCTCCTCTTCCAGGACGGGGCGGACCGGCTGGTAATCCTGCTCTGGGGGAAAAACCGTTCCGGCGTGTACCGGGAGGGCTTAAAAACCGCCGAACTGCTCTGGCATAAGCTCCAATCCCTGCGGTTCAAGGATATCGCCCTGGGGGTAGGGGAGGCGGCGGAGACCCTGGAATCCCTGGAGACCTCCTACCATACCGCCGCCGAGGCCCTGGCCTGGGGCCTGCTCCAGGAGAAGATCGGCCTTACCGCTTACCGGGAAGTGATGGGGAAAACCGAATCCCCGGAAGGGAGGGGCAGCCCCGGCTGGGGCAGGGAGATCGTGTCGGCCCTCAAAATCGGCGCCGGGGAGGAGGCCCGCCGGCATATCCGGGCCATGACGGACTATTTTAAGAACACCCCCCTTACCATAGACGAATACCATAGCAAGCTCCGTCTGGTTTTGGCCGCCCTGTTACAGGGTATGGAGGACATGGAAATTCCCCAAAGGGAAATTTTTCCTCCCCCTTCGGATCCCTTTGCGGATATCAAACAGCTTAAAAACCTGGACGAGGTCCGGGACTGGTTTTTCCTCCTGGCGGATACCATCGGTTCCTATACCAGTACCCGGCAGGAAAATTTTGCCCTGGTTAAGGTCCGGGAAGCCCTGGACTATTTGGAGACCCATTACGATGATCCCGCCCTTTCCCTCCAGGGCCTGTGTAAAAAACTCGACATCAGTACCAGTTATTTCAGCGCCGTCTTTAAAAAACACCATGACAAAACCTTTGTGGAGGAACTGACCGCTATCAGGATCCGTAAGGCCATGGAACTGCTGCGGACCACGGACCTGATGACCTACGAGATTGCCGAAAAAATAGGTTACCGGGACCCCCATTATTTTTCCTTAAGTTTCAGGAAATCCACGGGGCTTACCACCACGGAATACCGGAATGCCCATACCGGTTCCAGGATAACCCATGTCCGGCCGTAACGGGGGGCCCCTCACGGTCAAGCCGAGGTTCCAAAGCATCCAGGTTACCATCGCCCTGGCCTTTACGGTCCTGTTGGTGATCGTCATTGTGGGGGCCATCCTTATCGCCTTTGGGGTAACCGAGGAAACCGTCCGGATCACCTCCCGGCGTTACACCCAGCTCCTGGTCCGGCAGATTGCCAACAACATCGAATTTTATATCGACTATATGAACTCGATCTCCGCCTTTGTGGAGGCCGACGGCAGCGTGCGGGAATACCTGGGGGCGGCCTCCGACGCGGAACGGGAAGCCGCTGCGGAACCGGTCCGGTCGGTCCTGACGGTGATGACCACCACCCGGAATGATATTTCCCTGATCGGGGTATTCGGTTACCGGGGGGGCTTTGTCACCCAGGACCGGGAAAACGCCCTGAACCCCGTGGCGGATCCCCTGCGGCAATCCTGGTACACCGCGGCCCGGGAAGCCCGGGGGGGCTCGGTGGTCTCCTCCTCCCATATACAGAACATCATCAAAGGCCAGTACCGCTGGGTCATTTCCCTTTCCCGGGAGATCATCGACGAGGAGACCGGCCGGGGCCTGGGGATACTTTTGGTGGACCTCAACTTCCGGATCATTGACCGGATCTGCAGTTCTATCCAACTGGGGGAACGGGGGTATATCTTTGTGGTGGACCGGCGGGGGGACATCGTCTATCATCCCCAGCAGCAGCTCCTCTACGGCGGCCTTAAAACCGAAAACATCCGCCGGATTATCGATGAGACCACGGGCTATTTTCCCGGGGATGATGAGGACCGGGACAAATTTTACAGTGTGGAGACCATGTATTCCACGGGCTGGAAGGTGGTAGGGGTAAATTACCGGAGTGAATTTGTGGAAAACCGCAGCGCCATCCGGCGGAGTTATACCTTCTGGGGTCTTTTCTTTTTGATCGCCTCCATGGCTATTTCCCTATTCATCTCCCAGCGTATATCCAAACCCATCAAAGAACTCCGCCGGTCCATGCAGGCGGTGGAACAGGGCAACTTCGATATCCTGGCGGATATCCATTCCTCCAACGAGATCGGGGAATTGGGGAAGGACTTTAACATCATGGTGGGAGAAATAAAGGAGCTCCTCAGGCGGGTTACCCTGGAACAGGAACAGAAGCGGAAAAGCGAACTCAAGGCCCTGCAGATGCAGATCAACCCCCACTTCCTCTACAATACCCTGGACTCGGTGATCTGGATGGCCGAAGGGGGCAAACAGGCGGAGGTGATCGCCATGAGCTCCGCCCTGGCCCGGCTTTTCCGCCTCTCCATCAGCAAGGGGAAGGAAATAATCGATGTCGCCTCCGAGATTGAGCATGTTAAGAATTACCTGACCATCCAGAAGATCCGGTACAAGGACCGGCTGGATTACCGGATCGAGGTGGAGGAGGAGATCAAATCTTTTCAGATCGTCAAGATCATCCTGCAGCCCCTGGTGGAAAACGCCATTTACCACGGGATAAAAAATAATTCCGTCGCGGGGACCGTGGTTATTTCCGGCTGCCGTACGCCAACAGGCATGGATCTGGTGGTCCGGGATGACGGGATCGGAATGAACGGCGCCACCCTGGAAAAACTCCGCCGCAAGCTCCGCGGCTCCCCGGACCGGATCCGGGGGGAGAATGACGAAACCACAGCCGAAGACCCCTCCGACGATACCCGCGATGAGGGGGGCGATGTGCCCGGCAGCGGCGTCGGGGTCCGCAACGTGGATGAACGGATCAAACTCTACTTTGGCGGCGATTACGGTCTTGAATTTGAAAGCCGGGAGGATGAGGGAACCACGGTGTTCATCCACCTTCCGGCCATAAAAAAGGAGTTTGACCGATGAACGAGGCAGACCACATGAACGTCCCCGGGGACGACCGAAGCCCCAAGGGTTTCGGCGGTCTCATTCCGGTCCTGCTCCTCCTGATATTCCTGGGGGGAAGCCTGGGCATCTTCTTCCTGGTCCGCACCCCCCCGGAACAGGAGATTCGGGTTACCGCGGTGATAAAGGCCATTGCCAATGATTCGGAATTTTGGGAGGTCCTTAAAACCGGTATGCGGGCCGGGGCGACTGAATTCGGCCTCCGCCTGGATATTCAGGGGCCCTGGGCCGAGAGCGATGTGGACGGCCAGATCCGGATCGTAGAAAACATCCTCGCCACGGATCCCCCCACGGTCCTGGTCCTGGCGGCGGCGGACTATACCCGGCTGGCGCCTCTGGTGGAAAAGGCCGTGTCCATGGGGGTCAAGGTGATAGCCATGGATTCCGGGGTGGACAGCAGCCTTCCCCATACCTTTGTCGCCACCGATAATGTAGAGGGCGGGGGAAAGGTCGCCGTCGAGATGATCCGGATCCTCGAACCCGGTCGGAAGCTGGCAATCCTCAGCCATGTCCGGGGCACCACCACCGCCATAGACCGGGAGCGGGGAGTCCGGGAGGTTTTGGAGAAAGACGGCCGTTACCCGATTCTTGGTACCTGGTTTACCGATAACTTCGCGGATCGGGCCTATGCCATCACCATGGAACTCCTGAAGGAGTACCCCGATCTGGGGGGTATCCTGACGATGAATGAGATCTCCACCATAGGCGCTGCCCAGGCCCTGCTGGACTCGGGCGCCGCCGGAAAGGTCCGGCTTGTGGGCTTTGACAACCCCCTGGGGAGGATCAACCTGATTGAGGAGGGGATCATCGCCGCCGTGGTCATCCAGAAGCCCTTCAATATGGGCTACCTCGCGGTCCGGGCCGCCCGGGACGCCGCGGAAAACCGCAGCCTGCCCCCCTTTATCGATACCGGCTCGGTGCTTATCACCGCGGAAAACCTCTACGAGCCGGAGAACCAGAAACTGCTTTTTCCCTTTGTGGATTGAGGGGATAGTACTAATCCCTAACTCCGCCTAAATTAGGCTGCCTATTTTAAGCCGCAAATCATCATAATTCTTTATTCAACAAAGAATTAAAGAATATAGGCAACCTAATCTGAGCGGAGTTAGGGTTTAAATCTAAGGTTACTGTTTCAAAAATGAAGTTTTGAAACAGCCTTGTTCTCCTTTTTTTTCCACTCCCGGGGGGAAAGGCCGGTATGCTTTTTAAAGATAAAACTGAAGTAGTGGGGATCGCTGAACCCCGTTTCAAAGGCAATGTCGGCGTTTTTCATGCCCGTGGTGGAAAGCAGATGCTTTGCCCGTTCAATCCTCACCTTGGTAAGGTACTCGATAAAATTCTCGCCCGTTTCCTGGGAAAAGACGGTACTGAGATGATTGGGGCTTATCCCCACATGGGACGCCACCGTATGCAGGGATATATCCTGATCCCCGTAATTGCGCTCTATGTAGTCCTTGGTCTTCAGGATCACCGACTGGTATCTGCCCTCGGTCCGGGATTCCCGGAATTCGATGACCGCGTAGCAGAGGGCCCGGATCTTTTCATAGAACATCTCCCGGGAATTGATGATCTCCCGAATCTCGTTTTGCTGAAGGCTAAAGGGTATGATCTGTTTGATATCCCCCCCCAGTTCCTCAATGATTTTCGAGGCCCCCACGATGATATCCCCAAAGATATAGTATTCCAGCATCTGGTTTTCGCCGCTTTTTTCTCCCAAAAGGTCCGCGTAGCCCTTGATAATGGAATCCACATCCTTTCCGGAGGCATATTTGAGCCGTGCCACCAGGGGGTCCGTCTCGATGTTGAGGAGTCCCGTCGGATCAAAATTCCCTTCCCCGGCAAGACTCCGTTCGTCGGCGATCCGGGCAAGCCCCAGGGCAATGGAGTAGAGCGACTCTTCCATGGATTCTTCCGTCTTTTTGGCGCCGGCGGCCTCGGCCCCGGAGGGGAGCGGAGGATTTTCCCTGATCAGCATGACGTACTTTTTTTCATCCGCCGGGAAAAGCAGCACATTCGAATATTTTTCCGTTATGGATTTGATGATCGCTTTAACCGAAAGCAGGGGAGGGGACTTCCCGGCGGAATCCGGGGGGAGGACGATACCGACCACCGCCGCGATATAGGACCGGGCTATCAGATCGAGTCCCAGTTCCCGGGCCTGCTCTATGGTTTCACCGGGGGGAATCCTGCCGTGGACAAAATCGAGGAGCCACCGTTCCCGCAAAATATCCGCGTGGGACTGGACCTGTTTTTTAAGGTGTTCAATACTGAGGAGTTTTTCTTTTTCCTCATCGATCCGGGCGGCGATTTTGTCCAGGGCGGCGATCATGTCCTGGGAGGATACGGGCTTGAGAAGGTACTCCTCAACGCCGATGGAAATGGCCTTCCGGGCATACTCAAATTCGTCGTGCCCCGAAAGGATGATGATCTTTATCCAGGGCAGGGTCTTTTTCACGATCCGGCAAAGGGTAAGGCCGTCCATAAAGGGCATCTTAATATCGGTAATCAGAATATCGGGTTTCAGATCCATGATGATGGAAAGGGCCATCTCGCCGTCCGGGGCTTCCCCCGCCAGGGTGTAGGGGGCTTTATCCCAGGGGATGCTGTTCCGTATCCCTTCCCGGACGACAATTTCATCTTCCACCAGAAAGACCTTATACATTGCGGTTTTCTCCGGGTATCTTCAGGGTAACCACGGTCCCTTCCCGGTAAACGCTGTTTATCTCCAGAAGGTCCCGGCAGCCGTAGTACAGTTCCAGGCGCCTGCTTACATTGTAAAGGCCGTAAATAGTGGTCTGGGCGTCGGGGGCCGGGGGCTTACGCAGTTGGCTCCTGATGTTTTCAAGCTGCTCCCCGGTAATGCCGATGCCGTTATCGGTAATGCTGAACCAGAGAAAACCGGCTTCCTGCCGGCCCTGAACCCGGATCATCCCCGGGCCCCGTTTGTTTTTTATGCCGTGGTAGAGGGCGTTTTCCACCAGGGGCTGGAGCAGGAGTTTCAGGATGATCTTTTCCCCCATATCCTGTTCATATTCGATGGAATAATCAAGAATGTCCCGGTAGCGTATCTTCTGGATGGTCAGGTAACTTTCAATATGTTTAAATTCATCGTGAATCGTTACCCATTCGCTGCCCTGGTTCAGGGAAATGCGGAAAAAATTGGAAAAGGCCCGGGTAATGGAAACCACCTCTTCGTAGTGCTTTCCCTCCGCAAGCCAGATGATGGAATCCAGGGTGTTGTACAAAAAGTGGGGCGTTATCTGGGCCAGGAGCGCCTTCATCTCGGATTTCTGCCGGTGCTGCTGTTCCCGGATATTGTCTTCCAGCAGGGTCTTTATCTTTTCCGCCATAAAGTTCAGGTTTTCGGTAAGGCTGTGGAATTCGGCAATCCGGGGAGCCCGGGCCCGGGCGCTGAGATCCCCCCCGGCAACGTGGTTTGACCAGGAGACCAGGGCGCCGGTGGCCCGTTCTATATTGGAAGATACGGATATTTGCACCAGTACCGAAAAGACCGTGGCAAGAACCATTACCCCCAATTCGATACCGCCGATGATAAGGGCCCGGCGCTTGATCTCCTCGTTGGCCGCCGAGGCGGATTCAATTTCCCGGACGATAAAATCCTGCAGTATTTCCGATATCAGGAGGGACACCCCCCGGATCTCGTCCAGGATACGCTCGTTTTCCACCACCGGAAAGGAGTTTTCCATCTGGCTGCCCAGGCGGTCCACATAACGGGTCAGGGTATTTATCGCCCGGCCGGCCACCTCCAGCAGCTGCCGGTTTTCCGTTCCCACCGTGGTACTTTTAATGTCATTTAAGCGGTCGTTGATGTCGCCGATGATCCCGTACTGGCTTCCCTGGGCAAAGGATTTATTGCCCGCCACGATATCCCACAACTCGTTGGCAATATCGGCCTTTACGATCTGGTTCAGGCGGTTGGCCTTGCTGACATTACGTATCAGCCGGTCGTAACTGACGGTGTTTAACATGGAAACGATGAGGCTTACCGACAGGGGGATCAGCATAACCCCGATAATAACCACGTGGGATGCCTTTATGGTTCCCTTGATGCTGGAAGCGGGATTTCCGCCGGGGAAAAAGGACCGTACCCGGTCAAACAAGCCGCCCTGACGAGCCACTTCAGTATCCCCTTGGTTCGAGGGTCGACAGATCTTCCCCCTCGTAAAATATCTGTTCCTCTACATGAATAAGGGGCTCTATGTGCTCCCCCCGGGCCAAGCCGGTTCCGGAATTTTTCCAGCAGAAATCTCCCCGCGTTCCGGCCCTCCTCGATGCTGTCGGTTCCGATATAACCCGCATAGAGACTTTTATCCCGTATTTTGTACGGCGCCCTGCCATGCTACATCAGTAATGCTCAGTTCAAGATAACCACGAATTACTCGAACAAGGGGGAATAATTAACCACGAACGACACGAACATCACGAAGTTTTGCTTCGATATTCCGGAATTTATACCTGAATTCTCTTCTTTGTTCGTGGGAAAGCAGGAAAGAACTATCGGTGAAAACGCCAATTTGCCTTTGTTTCTGTTCGTGTGGTTCGTGGTTTTTCTGTCCTTTGTTGAAACTGGGATGTCGCATTGCCAAGTATTGACAAGTCAATGGCAAAGATATACGGTATATAAAAAACCAATACGGAAAGCGGTATGATCACCATAAAACAAATTGCTGTTCTTGCCAAGGTGAGTCCCACTACGGTATCTAATGTTATTCATGGTAGAACTGATGAGATGACTCCGGAAACGCTGCAACGGGTACAACGGGTTATTAAAGAGAACGATTATGTTTCTAACATGAGCGGACGCAGCCTGGCGAAATACGGATCAAAAATAATTGCCGTTGTCAAAATCGAAAAAAACCGGAAGGGTGACAGTATGACCCATGATCCCTTCTTTGCTGAAATTATCGGGACCATTGAGCGTGAAGTAAGAACAAGAGGCTATTTTATGATGCTTTATGTATCCGCCGATGTTGATGAGTGTCTGCATATGGTGAAGGCCTGGAATGTGGAGGGGATGATAATATGCGGATGTGGAGCCGATGGCTGTACGCAATTTGTGCGGAGTTCTGAGGTCCCGGTTGTTTTTATAGACGGTTATTTCCATAATGATGGTTTACCATATGCCAATATAGGCGCGGATGATTTTCATGGCGGTTATGTAATGACCGAATACCTGATACAACAGGGGCATAAACGTATTGCTTTTCTGGCGGATTTTCAAAAGCTCCAGGGGGAGTATGCGGCCCGCAGAGCGGGATATAAAAAAGCCTTAAAAAAACACGGGATACCATTTTTGCCGGAAGATTATATTTATATCAATAATGATTATCAAAAACGGCACAAAGATTACCGGAATTCCACCGGAGGAAAATTATACGGCTACACGGCCCTGTTTTTTGCATCTGACTTTTTGGCCGCCGATTATGTCAATCTTCTGAGTGACGATGGCATACATATCCCCGGGGATATATCGGTATGTGGATTTGACGACAATTTATATGCAGTACAAACAAGACCACGGCTTACGACCATTCATCAGGATGTGCCCTTAAAGGCTTTTCATGCGGTGGAACAAATTCTCCGTATGATCCGTCGAGAGCCGGTAGCTGAATACCGGATTATTTTACCGGTGTCGTTGGTTATTAGGGATAGTGTAAAAAAACTGAATTAGGGTAAAATCCGCTGCGAATTCACAAAAAGAGCGGTATTTGCGATTACCGGTTAAAATATGGGTAACCGTTCACGGGTATTTCCGGATATAGTGTACTATCGTTTCTATGCCACTATATGTAGCGTATATTACCATGCTCAAATTTTTGAAAACGCTATATATGGAGTATATACTGATAGTATAACCCCATATATAGGGTCCATGAACGGTTACCCATATGGCAGCCCTTATCCGTGTTCCGATCTGAAAAAATATAAAAAAATATCAAAAAATGCTTGACAGGGCGGTGATTCCGGTCTATTATAACTGTAACGTAACAGTATAACTGTTACGTTACAGTAAATGAATTTGGAGGTTAATATGGACAGGTGGGGAAGCGATAATAAGCGGGATATCATGAAACGATTTTGGAAAGTTTGTGCGGTGTTTTGCACCATTATTGCGGTATTTACCGGTACCGGGTGCGGTAACAAAAAAGATGACGGCAAGATTCATCTTAAAGTTATCAACTATCATGTGGGTACGGATTTTGGCGCGCCCTATTTTAATCATCTCTTCACGGAGTTTGTCAAAACCGAAGCCGGCAAAGATGTGGTGTTTGACTTTGAAGAAATGCCCACCACGGATGCCTACAATCAAAAATTGAGGCTCCTCATATCATCCGGAGACCTGCCCGACATCGTGCTTACCGGCGGAAATAATTATACTGAAATGGCGGCGCGGGCGGGAAAAATTGCCGACCTTACCCCTTATTTCGACGCCGACCCTGCCTGGAAGAGTCAGTTTGATCCCAAATCGCTTGACTTTGCCACGGTGGACGGGAAGATATACGCCGTTCCTATGGCGAAGGAGATTACCTATATCTATTACAATAAGGAACTTTTCCGCCAAGCCGGCATTACACCGCCTGAAGTTGCGTGGGAGACTTGGGAAGATTTTTTTACGGCCTGCGAAACCTTTAAGTCAAAGGGCATCATCCCCATAGGGATGGATACCGCCGATTTCGGATGGCTTTCCAATCTGTGGTTTTCGGCGCTCATCGGAACAAATGGCAAGGCGGGTAATGATTGGATGAACCTGATGTATCCCACAGATTATACTATACCCGAGGTAATCAGCGCCGCCGAGAAATTGCAAAAGATGCTTTCGGATTATACTACAACCGACGCGATGGGGGGGAACTATGACACCATGGCGACCCATTTCTTCAACGGCGAAGTTGCCATGCTCCCAAACGGTCCATGGATGATACCGGATATCCGCAACGAAGAAAAAGCGCCGAATAAGTTTTACGAGAAGGTTGGGGTGATGCTCATGCCCAAATACGGTATGACGATGACGCCCCAGCCCGGCGATATGGTCGGCGCGAAGGATAAAGCAAAGATTGACGCCGCGGTGGAATTCCTCAAATTCGAATCGTCGCTTAAAAATCAGGTGGCAGCCCTCGAAATGGCCGGCCTGCAGCCTGAATCGCCCAAGGTGGAAGTCCCCGATTCGTTACGGGAAGCCGATCCGCTTCTAGCCCAGGTGCTTGACATCCAAGCCAAGGCGATGATTACCTACGGCCAGAATCAGATTCTGTGGTATCAGAATACCTTGGATGCCTTTTCGCTTCAATTACCGGAGTTGGGCAACGGAAAAATAGACGCCCCTGCTTTCTGTGCAAAACTGAGTGAAGCGGCGCTTAAAAGCGTCAATTAAGAAAAATCGCGGGCTCGAAGAGAGCCTGCGGGGGAGGATAAGAATGATAAAGCATAAAACGCTATGGATAACTCTCTTTGTGCTTCCCTGTGCGCTTCTCTTCTCGATTATATACGCGGTTCCCATTACGACGGTATTTCTTACATCCTTTACAAAATGGACGGCGTTCATTCGCCCCTCTTTTATCGGCCTAAAAAACTATCTTGAGCTCCTTTCGCCCAAGTCTGATTTTTGGCCTGCGGTCAGGAATACGCTTATATGGGTCATGTTACAAACAACGGTTCATTTGGGAACGGGACTCATTGTCGCGCTGATACTCTACCGCCGTCCTGCCGGATGGAAGGCGATGCGGACCATATATTTGATACCCAATATCATCCCGACCGCGGCAATGGGGGTTATGTTCTTGCTGCTCTTAAATCCTCAATTTGGAATCGTAAAATCGCTTTTTGTCTTTCTTGGCATAGGCACGGCCAGGATTCCCAACCTTTTTGGCAATTCAGATTATTCTTTTGTCACCGTTACGATGACCTGGATATTCTACTCGGCATTTAACACGACCATATTTATCGCTGAAATCGGCGCTATTCCTACCGAAATTTATGAATCGGCACATACCGACGGCGCAAAGTGGTGGCAGATTGATATGTACATAACGCTGCCCCTTTTGAAGAATTCGTTAAAGACCTGCGTGATCCTCGCCGCGGTTGCCATGGTTTCGCATTTCGATGTGATATATGTAACAACCAAGGGTGGGCCGGGAGTTTCAACATTAAATCTTCCCATACTGCTCCACAAGACGGCGTCGCTGCAGTCTAATTACGGACTTGCAAATACGATAGGTGTATTTCAGATAATCATAGGCATTGCGCTTGTAGTGATTATAAACCTCCTTTTCCGCATAAAAAAGGATACCCTTGATGCGTAAACATACAAATGCCATTACTTTCGTTCTGGCAGTCCTCAAATATGCGTTTCTTATACTTATGGCGGCGATTTCTCTGGGGCCGCTCCTCTGGGCCTTTATAAGTTCTTTTAAGAGCTATGCGGAGATTAATTCGTCCGCCCTATCGTTTCCATCGGTGTTACGCTTCAAAAATTATGCCGATGCGTTCAAATACGCCCCGATAGGAGAATTCTTTTTGAACAGCATCATCATCGTATGTTCAAGCATCATACTCACCCTGTTTTGCGTGTGTCCATGCGCTTATGTGGTATCGCGGTTTAAGTTTAAGGCTGGTGCTATTATCGTATTCTTTATATCGGTAGCATTGCTCCTCCCCGCACAGGCCCTCTCCCAGCCGCTTTTTACCCTGTTGAATGCCCTGTCAATATTTGATACGAAGCGGGGGCTTATATTTGTGTATTCAGCCTTCGGTATTCCCATTACGTTTTTTATTATGGCGAGCTATTACCGGACCATACCTAAAGAGATGGAAGAAGCGGCGTATATCGACGGCGCTGGTTTTTTCCGGACCTTCGGCAGCATGGTGCTGCCCCTTGCAAAACCGGGTATCATGACCGCGGCGATTCTCCAGTTTATCAACACATGGAATGAATTTTACTTTGCGTTGATATTGACCAGTGGGAAGACGGCGAGAACCATACCAATTGCGTTAAACTATTATTTGGGAACCTTCGCAAACAACTATGCAGCGCTGTTTGCGGCGGTTATGATGACGGTCCTCCCCACTATCGTTGTATTCATCATAGCGCAGGATCAGGTCACTGAAAGTCTTACCGCAGGAGCGGTAAAAGGATGAAAAAATGAAAATAACAGTTATCGGCGGGGGCGGAGTACGCTCGATGTTTCTCGCCGTAAGTATTGCGCGGCGGGCTGAGGCCCTTGGCATAACGCAGGTCGTATTTATGGATAACGACGAGGAAAAACTCCGTATTTTCGGCGCCCTCGCCATGCGCGCTGCCAGGCGGATCAAGCCGGCGCTTGATTTTCTACTCACCACCAGCGCGGAGGCGGCGGTCAAAGATGCCGATTATGTCATCACGACCATAAGGCCGGGGGGTGACCTGGCGCGGGTCGAAGACGAGCGGATTGCGCTTTCCTGCGGCGTGATAGGCCAGGAGACAACCGGCGCGGCGGGCTTTTCCTTTGCCATGCGGACGATTCCCGTGCTTGCGCATTATTGCCGGCTTATCAAACAGCATGCAAAAAAAACCGTAAAGGTGTTCAATTTTACCAATCCCGCGGGACTTGTTTCACAGGCGCTCCGTGATATGGGTTTTGATTTCACCTACGGCATCTGTGACGCGCCCAGCGGTATGCTCCGTCAACTTACAAAAGTGTATGCGCAAAAAGCAGCGGACACCATGAGCATGAAGGTCTATGGACTTAATCATCTTTCATTCTTTGAAGAGATAACCCTTAATGGTAAAGATATTACTGCGGAGATCATCCATGATGAGCGCATATATAGTGAAACCGACCTGCGCTTTTTCGAACCGGAGTTGGTTCATCATTTGGGCTGCATCCCCAATGAATATCTTTACTATTATTATTATCCTGAAAAGGCGCTGGTGAATATACAGGCTGCTTCCGGAACGCGCGGTGAAGTGATAAGGGATATAAACACCGGCATGATGAGCGAGCTTTCATCAAAAAACATGCTTGACGCCTCCGAAGCCGAGATAGACGGGTGTCTTGCTATCTACGAAAAATGGTATGGTAAGCGCGAAAACGCCTACATGTCGCAGGAAACGGGCGTGCGTCGGGGTACATCGTGGACCCTCAAGCAGGACGAAGGCGGCTATGCGGGGGTCGCCCTCAATTTTATCGACATTGAATCCGGCAAGAACGCATCCGCCTCAGGCATGGTTTTGTGTATTCCCAATGACGGCGCGATTCCCGGTTTGGCCGCCGATGACATTGTTGAGATTAGTTGTGAAATTAAGCATGGCAAAGCGTTCCCTCACCACTTCAACGCCATAGAACCCGCCCACTTTGAGCTTATCCGCCGCGTAAAGAGTTATGAACGCCTTGCGTCCAAAGCAATCATAAATAAAGATGTCAAGGGTGCTGTCGACGCGCTTATGCTGCATCCGCTGGTGGGTTCATATTCGGCGGCGCGTACTTTGGCGCGCAGGTATTTCACGGCGAATGCCGGGTATGGCGGAAAGTAAATGACCCCTTTTGTTGCCGGTGTTGGTTCGGCGAATATCGACCTCATGTTTTCCGGGCTTCCGCGTTTACCCAATGAAGGAGAGGAGCTTTACGCGGACGAATTCTCGATACACCTGGGCGGCGGGGTATTGGGTACACTGCTCAATGTGTCAAGGCTTGGTATCCCTGTCCGCGCGGGAACCTATCTGGGGGATGATATTTTTTCGCGTTTTGTATTAAAAAAATTGGAAGCGCTGCCTATAACGATAAGGAACCTCTATAAAACGGACTGTGGCGCGATTCCGATCAATATAAGCGTTGCCGCGATCACCCCGCAGGACAGAACCTTTCTTTCGTATACCGATAAAAAAGCGCCCACCGATAATGAATTACAGGCGGTATTCGAAATCTGCCGGGGGGCCCGCATTGTTGATATGCAGATGGGATATATCGAGGTGTGCCGTAAACTTAAAGAGGAAGGGGCCATGCTGATTTTTGATATGGCATGGGAAGATACGGTACCCCGTTCGGTTTATGAATCCTATCTTGAGCTTGCCGATTATTGGACGGCAAACCGGCAGGAAGCCCTCAAGTTTACCGGCTGTAAAGATGTCTCGAGCGCGGCCCGTGTTCTGCGCAACTGGCTTAAAACACCGCTTATAAAACTTGATGCCGCAGGCTGCCTTATCTACAACGGCGGGGAACGTATTATCCCGCCTATAGGTGAGTTTACCCGTATCGATTCAACGGGCGCGGGGGACGCATTTCGTGCCGGCCTCATCTATGGCTTATATCACCAAATGCCGATAGAAGACGCGGTACTTATGGGTAACATCACCGGCGGAAAATGCGTAACCGCCAAGGGCGCCCTCTCCGCGTTTGTCTCTGAATCCGAACTACGGTACTTTTTCGAAAAATACCGTGGTATCGTCACTGATGAAGAGCATAGGGCGTAAAAAGGACGGAATACCTCATTTTTTTTCTGTCAATAACGAGGGATTCGTTCACCCCTTAATGGAACTAATTCACCGGGGAAACGTTCACCCCCCCGCAGTCCTATCGGCAAGCTCGGGGACTTTTACATCGGCGAAGAAGGAATCGTGAATGAGCCATTTGGTAACCTGTGGCAGATGAGATGTTTTGTCTTTATTCAGGAAGTCCAGAAATTTTACCCCGTAATACGTTTTGTCGTAATACGCTTTAAAGCCGATTTTTTCACTGAACAGAAACACGATATGTTTCTTAACCGGTGGCTTGGGACTGTCAACCTGAAAGGTGTAATTATGAAACGAGAAACAGCCACAGTTATCTGTTTTGCGGTTGTATTTGGCGGCAAGCAGGGTATCAAGGTCGAAGGTTACCGGGAGGGGCGCAAAAGCGGTTGTATCCGGGTAAGCCGCCTTCCGGTGGAAGCGCTGAGTAAACTCCCTGATGAAACGGGGGAGGGCGGCGTTAGCCTGTTCCCTGGTGGTAATGCCGTTCAGAGCAAACCAGACGGGCAGGCGGCTTTGCAGGGTCTCCCACAGCCGTTCAATACGCCCTTTGGCTTGCGGGCTTCCCACGGGAATAAGATCACAGCCTAAGGTTTCCGCGATATAGCCGAATTGGGTTTTATCCAGGGTTTTCCCGGCCAGTTGCTCCTCAATCGACCAGTGTTCCGGCTTTTTGGTATTGACGAAATATACCCCTATTCGGTCGGCATAGAGGGCTTCAGGCACTCCATACGCAGGTAAAACCGCCCGAAATGCCTCAAAATATCTCTGCAGACACTCATGTTCGCACAGGTACAGCCCCAGAATGTCTCCGGTTGCGTCATCCTGAAAGCCATGTAGGGCGTATTGGACGCCCAGA
>NZ_JAJQRC010000046.1:0-22558 GCF_046533115.1 Treponema sp. TIM-1 | reverse complement strand
GCTTCCGAAACAAAGACCGGTTTATGACTTCAATCCTATTCCACCTAGGAAATTTGGACATGGCTGTTTCCACCTTATGATGTGAAGAGCCACAAAAATCGCCTCGTCAATATCATGGGTAATAAACACAACGGTTCTTTTTTTCTGTTCATTTTTGCAGATATGGAACAGCATATCCTGGAGCAATGCCCTGTTTTTTGTGTCTATCGCGCCGAAAGGTTCGTCCATAAGAAGAATTTCCGGATCCATCGCCAGGGCACGGGCTATAGCGACCCGCTGTTGCTGCCCCCCCGACATTTGAAAAGGATATTTGTGACAAAAATCCTGCAGCCCGACCTTCTCAAGGTACTCAAAGGCAATTTCGTCAATTTCTTTGCGGGAAAGATCTTTTTTGTTCTGCTTAATGCCGAAGGTAATATTTTCTTTTGCGTTAAGCCATGAGAAAAGAGAATAATGCTGGAAAACAACACAGCGGTCTTTTCCAGGTCCTTTTACATCTTCATTGTCAATCATTACCCTGCCGCTTGTCGGAAAATTGAGCCCTTCCAGCAGCCGGATAAGGGTGCTTTTACCGCAGCCCGAGGAACCGAGAACACAAACAAATTGTCCGGCGTCAATTTTCAGGTTTATATTTTCGAGTACCAAACCGCTTTCCTGCGCCGATCCCGGGCTGCCGTAGGTGAACGATACGTTTTCTAGTATAATAGTACCCATAATTTCTTTCTCCTAATGACCGGCGCTTTCTTCAAGTTTTGCGACAATACCTGAACCGAGTATCTTTTGTGTCATATCCCTGTATAGGTCTCGGGCAAAAACAAGTGCGCCGTTGTAACCAAGATAGCTTGTATTGCTGACGGCCGCATCACCGTAGGGTGCGGAAACCGGCAGAAAGGGCAGCCGCTTATTGTTCGCGGTAAGCTGATCCCAGCAGGTTCCAAAAAGGCAAATCCTTCTGTAAGGGAAGGTTTCTTTTGCCAGTTCCTGATCGCAGAGCCCGCCGTCAAGCGTAAAACGGTTCTTACGATACGTAAGCCCCCAAAGTGCACAATTTTAGAGAATTTCAGGAAAAAAGAGGTTTTCCGGTCTCATGCTGTTCCCCTGCCTGCTCCTCCGCCCAGCCTCGGCCTGATCCCTCCGCCTGGTCCCCTGGCCTGGTCCCCCCACTTGGCCTCCGGCCTACTCCCCGGTGGTGTATAATAGTTCATATATATATGGTTTTATATACTTGTATCATACCGCAAGTATATTTTTAGTATTTTCAATTTTTTTTTAACTTTTTTAGAATAATCTCTTGACAGGACTTTTTATTTTCCTATAATATACTATACCTAGGTAAATTATAAGATATTATTTACTTAGATATAATAAGTATAAAAGGAAACATGGAAAATGGCACGACTTTTTACCTCCGAATCGGTAACCGAGGGACACCCAGATAAACTCTGCGATCAGATATCCGATGCGATTCTGGACGCCCTGATAGCGCAGGACCCGGAATCCCGGGTGGCCTGCGAGGTCTTGGTAACGACGGGGTTAGTGCTTGTTGCCGGGGAAATATCCACCGGGGCCTATGTGGATATTCCCGCGATAGTACGGAATACCATCGTTGAAATCGGATACCACGACATAAACGGTGGCTTCGACGGAAAGACCTGCGCGGTTCTGGTAGCCCTGGACGAACAGTCCGGGGATATTGCCCAGGGGGTGAACAACGCCTATGAGTCCAAGGTCGCAGGAAGCGGCGAAAAGGAGACCGGAGCGGGGGATCAGGGGATGGTCTTCGGTTACGCCTCCGACGAGACGCCGGAATATATGCCGGCCCCCATCTTCTACGCCCACACCCTGACCCGGCGCCTTGCGGAGCTGCGCAAGACCAGGGTTCTACCCTATCTCAGGCCCGACGGGAAATCCCAGGTGACGGTGGAATACGGCGATGACGGCAGGGTCAGACGAATTCATACGGTGGTGCTTTCAGCCCAGCATGACACCGGGGTTTCCCAGGATACCCTGAAAAAGGACGTGATAGAAAAGGTGATTAAAGGGAGTCTTCCCCCGGAACTTCTTGGGGACGATACCCTCTATTTTATCAACCCCACGGGGCGTTTCCACATTGGCGGCCCCCAGGGGGATTCGGGTCTGACGGGCAGAAAGATTGTGGTGGACACCTACGGCGGCGCGGGTCGTCACGGCGGGGGCGCTTTTTCCGGCAAGGACCCCACCAAGGTGGACCGTTCTGCCGCCTATGCGGCCCGGTGGATCGCCAAGAACCTCGCCGCTGCGGGGCTAGCAAGGCGGCTGGAACTGGAGATTGCCTATGCCATTGGGGTCGCCCGGCCCGTATCCATTAGTGTCGATACCTTCGGTACAGGCAAACTGCCGGACGAGAGGATCGCCGGAATCGTAGGGAAGGAATTTGATCTCCGGCCCGATGCGATCATCAAGCAATTCAATTTACGCCGCCCCATCTACCGGCAGACTGCGGCCTACGGGCATTTCGGCAGGACTGATATTGATGTGCCCTGGGAAAAACTGGACAGGGTGGAGGAATTGAGGGAGTATTTGAGTCCCTCTCATCGGTAAAGATTGATTATATCATGGGTAACAAAACACAAGGAGGCAAACCATGAGTATTTACAAAGAGATCGGGAAAGCAAAGCTACGGGATGAGATTTATCTCAAAAACCGCATCCTGGTGGAGGGCCTTGCTTTTGAACCTTCGATCTTCAGGAGTCTGGACCTGGGGAACCGGTTCATTGAACAGGTGAACGTACTTTTCGCGCCGGATAAACACGCCCACAAATCCGTGGAGTTCCCGGGCTGTTTTCTTACTCCCTTGGGAAATTACCGGACCCAGATCCGGTGGAACCAACAGAGTCCCCTTTCCCTGGTGTACGAAGACGGGCAGTACAATATCCGGGACCAGGGCAGGACGGTGATAGAAAAGGTCAAATTCGCCAAACGGCCCGGCTATTACCGGCAAAAGACCTCCGACGGGACGGACATGCGGACGGTGGCCACCGACAGCGGGCATGGAGCTCTCTTTGTCTCATACAGTAATGAGTGTTCCCTCAAGGAGAAGGCGCTGGACTGTCTCTTCTGTAATATCAACGCTACCAAGTCCATCTACGGTGAGGCCCAGGGCATCAAATGGAAGACCCCCCAGCAGGTCGGGGAAACCGTTGCCGCAGGTTACGACGAGGGTTTTGATCACGTAACCATCAGCGGCGGCTTTATCTCCGAACGCCGGGAGGTGGAGTACTATATCGACGTAGCCGAGGCCATTCAGGAACATACGGGACTGCAGGATTTTAACGGTACCGGGGTTATCGGCGCGCCCCTGGATTTAGATGTCTTTGCCAAGTACAAGGAGGCGGGGTACCGCACCATGGCAACCAACATCGAGATCTGGAATGAAAGGATGTTCGACGTGATCTGCCCCGGGAAGGCCCAGTTCTGCGGAGGCCGGGAAAACTGGCTCAACGCCCTGGACGAAGAAGTGAAGGTATTCGGGAAATTCCGGGTCCGTTCCACTATGGTAGCCGGCATTGAACCCAAGGAATCGCTGCTGGAAGGGGTGGAGTACCTGATTGAACACGGGGTCATAGCCCAGCCCAGTCAGTGGAACGTCAACGTGGGTTCTCCCTTGGAAGGACACCGGACCCCCACCGAGGACTGGCACTGGGACGTGTTTGAAAAGACCGTAACCTTGTATCTGAAACACGGAATCACCTGGGACCAGCTCAGGGATGCCAATGCGGGAACCGATGCGGTACCCTTTGACCTCTACCGGCTGGAACAGGGGATAGAAGTCAATGAAGCGGAAAAATTGAAGTATACCGCGTAAAGATCCGCCGGCGGAGAAACCGCCGGCTCCAAAATAAGGAAGGTATTTTTTATGAAATCGAGAATTTTTTTGTTCGGGATAGTATTGTCTCTTTCGGTTTTTGTTCTCTTGAGCTGCTCGGAAAAAAAGGACGCCGCGGCATCCGCGGCTCCCACGCAGGGAAACGTGGCGGAAACACCCTTTGTGGTGCGGGTCGGCGTGGATAGTCATGCCTTCTCTTTCCAGTTCCGGGTGGCGGAACAGACAGGGATCTTCGACAAGCATAATGTTGACGCGGAATTGTTTACCTTCTCGTACGGCATCGACACAATAAACGCCGCAATCCTGGGGGAAACCGATTCCGCCGAGGCCATGGATTTCGCCGCCGCTTCCCGGTTTTCGGAAAGCAACAAGCTGAGAATCCTGGCTACCATTACTACCGCCAATCCTGACGGCAGCCATCTGTATACCCGGAACGACGCCATCAAAACCCCGTCGGATCTCAAGGGAAAGCGCATCGGTGTACAGAAGGCTACCGCCAACGAGTTCCTCTGGGCGCGGCTTTTTGAAAAGTACAACCTGAAAAAAGAGGAAGTGAACCATATATATCTGGGTTCCAATGCGGAACTTCTGGCTGCCTATCAGTCCAACGAGATAGACGCTTTCTGGGTAGGAGCGGATCTGGAAAAGGCGGTCAATGAAATTCCCTCTTCCAGGGACATAGGCAATGTTAGTCTTGCCGGTTATCTTCAGCGGGGTTTCCTCCTTTTGGATGCCGATCTCATCGCTAGAAATCCGGCGGGGGTTGAGCGGTTTCTCAAGGCCCTGGATGAGGCGACAACATTCATCAAGGAAAAGCCTGAAGAAACCGCCCGCATCGCCTATGAGGATCTTAAACTCCCCGTTGACGCGGCCCTCAAAAGCATTGAGGCCCAGAATTACGAACTCAGACTTACTCAGGAGGATCTGGATCAGATTACCAGCGTGGCCGAGTGGTCGTATGCCAACGGTCTTTTCAGAAACAAGTACAACATCAAGGACTATATCGATCCCGTTCCTCTGCGCAATGTCTTGCCTGACCGGGTAACGGTACAGTAGGAAGACCTGTGTCGAAAGCGGCCTTGGATATTACCGCTTAAAACCGGCCGGCGGAAGAACCGCCGGCCCCAAAAAAGAAGGTGTTTTTTATGAAATCAAGAATTTTTTTATTCGGGATAATGCTGTCTTTTTCGGTTTTTGTTCTCTTGAGCTGCTCGGAAAAAAAGGACGCTGCGGCATCCACGGCCCCTGCGGTACAGGAAAGCGCGACAGAAACACCGTTTGTGGTGCGGATAGGCGGGGACAGCGGCGCGTTTTCTTATCAGTTCCGGGTGGCCCAAAAGACCGGTATTTTCGACAAATACAACATTAAAGCCGAGGTCTCGACTTTCTCCTACGGGATTGATACCATCAATGCCGCGATTCTGGGTGAAACCGATTCCGCGGAAGCCATGGATTTTGCAGCTGCTTCCCGGTTTTCCGAAAGCAATAAACTCAGGATTATCGCAACAATTTCTTCCGGTCTTGCATCGGGCAGCCATCTCTATACCCGGCATAGCGAAGTAAACTCCCCCGCGGATCTGAGGGGGAAACGCATCGGCGTACAGAAGGCCACTGCTAATGAATATACCTGGGCCCGGCTGTTTGATAAATACGGTATAAATAAAGAAGATGTCATCCATATCTACCTGGGTTCCAACGCTGAACTCCTGGCTGCCTACCAGGCCAATGAGATAGACGCTTTCTGGGTAGGCGCGGACATTGAAAAAAATATCCAGGAAATTCCTGGTTCACGGAATTTGGGAGACAACAGCCTTTCGGGGTATCTCTCTGTGGGCTTCCTGCTCCTGGATGCCGACATTATTGCCAAAAACCCTGCCGGGGTGGAACGCTTTCTCAAATCTCTGGATGAGGCGACGGTGTACATTAAGGATCATCCTGACGAAACCGCCAGAATTGCCTACGAGGATTTGAAGATACCTGTAGACGCCGCCCTCAAGACCATTGAGAATCATCGGTACCAGCTCAGGCTTTTAAAGGAAGACGTGGATCAGATTGCCGATGTGGCGAATTGGTCTTATGAAAACGGCCTCTTCAGGAACAAATATAATATTTACGATTTTGTGGATTCCGGACCCTTGCGTAATATTCTTCCTGACCGGGTAACGGTACAATAGGAGGAACTTTTATGTCGGAAGCGGCAATTGTAGGTCTCAGGACCGCGGTGCGGGACGAGGTAGTAGCAGGTGTACAGGCTGTGTATAGCGGAGCTCTCATCAGTATCAGGAATATGTCCCTGAGTTATGAGAGTGAAAAAAAAGTCAGCCGGATCGATGTACTTTCCGGGGTGAACCTTGAAATAGAGAAGGGGGAATTTCACATCCTCCTGGGACCCTCCGGCTGCGGCAAGTCCACCCTTCTCAATGTCATCGTAGGGTATCTTAAAAATACCGGTGGGGAAGTAACCGTTTACGGAAAGAAGATCGAAAGGCCCGGCAGGGACCGGGGCATGGTTTTCCAGAATGCCGATTCGGCGATCTTCCCCTGGCTTACGGTGCGGGAGAATGTGGAATTCGGCCTCCGCATGAGGGGAATAAAGAAGAAGGATCGCCGTGAAGCCGCTTCCCGCTATATCGGTCTTGTGGGCCTCAACGGTCATGAAAACAAATTTCCCCATGAGCTTTCGGGGGGCATGAAACAACGGACCCAGATTGCTCGGCTTCTGGCCAACGATTCGGATATCCTTGTCATGGATGAGCCCTTCGGCGCCCTGGACGCCCAGACCCGGCGGATTATGCAGGGCGAGCTCGTGAGGACCTGGCGGGAGACCCAAAACACCATTGTCTTTGTGACCCACGATATACAGGAATCCATACTTCTGGGGCAGAAAGTCCACATCATGTCCCGCTCCCCGGACGCAAAAATTTACAAAACCTATAACGTTAATTTGTCCTATCCCCGGCGCGAATCGGATCCGCAGTTCCAGAAAATTTTCAGCCGGATTCAGGGGCACTTTGATTTCGGTGGGGGTATTTAAAGGATCGATTATGAGTAACACCGTATTTGTTCACGAGGGAAGCGCCGTCGCCGTGAAAGATAAAATCCTCCAGGCCTTGGGTAGGGGAGGGCGCTTCCTCATCAGTTCAGGCGTTTTGACCTGGCTTATCCTGTTTGCCGTCTGGGGGATCATCTCCCTCTTTTATTCATCAACCTTTTGGCCCAATCCCCTTGAAACCATCGTGGGAGCCAAAGAGATCATTCTTGACGGAACCCTGATCCAGTTTGCGGCCATAAGCCTGTGGCGGGTTTTCAAGGGCTGGATTCTCGGCTGCCTTGTGGCCGTACCTCTGGGCATCCTCATCGGCCGTAACCGGATCATCAGGCAGCTTGTGGAACCGGTTATCGATTACTTCCGCTTTATCCCGGCTATAGCCTTTCTCACCCTTTTCATCATGTGGTTCGGGGTGGGGGAAAAATCAAAAACCATCCTCATCATGTACGCCACCTGTTTTACGGTGATTATCAATACCGCCAGCGGCGTACTTAGTATCGATGAGAACCGCATCCTGGCTGCCCGGACCCTGGGAACCAGCGAGATACAGATACTCTTTCATGTGATCCTCCCCTCCTGCGTACCCTTCATCTTTACCGGCGTCCGCCTGGGCATGGGCGGGGCCTACACTTCTATTGTGGCGGCGGAAATGATCGCCGCCAAAGAAGGTTTGGGGTATCTCATCTTCACCTCCCGGCTTTATTTCCGGGTGGATTGGATCCTCACCGGGGTCATCGTTCTGGGACTTATCGGCTACCTTACCGATCAGGGTATCCGGCTTTTGGGTAAGAGCATACTGAAACGGTATGGTATTCATGACGTCAAAGAATTTGATCACGCCAAAACCGGAGAGTAGAATGGAAACCCCAAAACACATCGCCATATACGGGAAGGGCGGCATAGGAAAATCCACCACAACCTCCAATATCAGCGCGGCTCTGGCGGAGGCGGGATATCGGGTTATCCAGATCGGTTGCGACCCAAAGAGTGATTCTACCAATACCCTGAGGGGGAACAACTATCTCCCCACGGTGCTGGACAGCCTCCGGGAAGGGACAAAGGTTCATCTGGAAGATATATCGGTTCAGGGCTACCGGAACGTCCTTTGCATTGAAGCAGGCGGCCCCGTACCGGGAGTGGGCTGCGCCGGCCGGGGCATCAACGCCGCGGTCAGCCTGCTCCAGGAACTCCGCCTCTTCGAGGAATTCAAGCCCGACTTTGTTCTCTACGATGTGCTGGGGGATGTGGTATGCGGTGGATTTGCGGTACCCATACGGGACGGCATTACCGACCGGGCCTTCGTGGTAAGCTCATCGGATTTCATGGCCATCTATGCGGCCAACAATCTCTTCAAGGCCATCAGCAAGTACGCCCCCACCGGCGGTGCCCGGCTGGGGGGAATCATCGGGAATGGCCTTTCCGCGGGCTACTCCAAATCCATCATCGACGACTTTGCGGAAAAGACGGGAACCCAGGTGGCGGGGTATGTTCCCCGATCCCTGATAATTTCCCAGAGCGAACTCTACGGGAAGACGGTAATCGAGGCCAAACCCGATTCGGACCTGGCAGCCCTTTACCGGGAACTCGCAAAATTTATCGCTGAAAATTCCAATCTGACCGTACCGAACCCCCTGGGGATAGTAGAACTGCGGGACTGGGCGCGGGAATGGGGCGACAAGATATACAGACTGGAAGACGGGGAAAATCCCGCCGAAAGAGCCCCCTGATGTCCCTCTTTACCGGACGGACCATCCTCTCCCGGGAGAAACGGGTCTCCACCCTTTCCGCCTATATGGGAACCATCGGAGACTTTCAAAGGGAGGCTGCCTCACCGGAACAGCGGCAGCGGATCCGTACCCTTTCCCAGGCCAGGGACGACGATATTCTTGCGGCCCTGGAACTCCTCTCCTCCATTTCGGAGACCGTAACCGTCATTCACGGAGCGGCGGGCTGTTCTGCGGCAGCCCCCGGTTTTTACCGGGGAGGAGACGCCTGGTATTCCACCGGCCTGAATGAACAGGATACCATTTTAGGGGGGGGAGAAAAATTGCGGGCCGTCCTGACACGGGCCTGGGAGGAACATCATCCCCGAATAATTTTTATCCTGGGAACCCCGGTGGTAGCCATCAATAATGACGATGTCAATTCGGTGGTTTTGGAACTGGAGGGGGAGCTTGACGCCAGGATCATTCCCGTCATGACCGACGGCTTCAAATCAAAGACGGCGGTGAACGGCATTGATATGGCCCTCCAGGGCATAGGCCGTTACCTCGCCGCCGGGCCGGCGCGGAAAGTTCCGGATCCGGAACCTTCCGGTGCTGATTTCATCAACCTCATCACGGTTTCCGAAAACCGCCGGGGGGTAAACGCCCTGGTCCGGCTTGCGGAGGCCGCAGGTTTCGTGGTCAACCTCATCCCCCGTTTCGGTTCCGCCGCAGGGATTCTGCGGGCAGGGAAGGCGAGGGCCTCCATCGCGGTAAATGATTCCCGGGCCGATGTATTCCTGCGGGGGGTGGAAGAAACGAGCGGGGTGATCTCCCTGAGGACGGGAACCCCCATCGGGGCAGACGCGGTCTCCGAATGGCTTCTGGCCTTGGGAAAAACAGGGGGCAGGGAAGAGGAGGTTCTCAGGGTCATTGAAGCAGAACAGCGGAAACTCCCCCCCGGCGGAAAGCCCCTTGAGGGCAGGCGGATCTTCGTTGACCTCCCCGCCGGGGAGGCGGCGGAGACCGCCCTTTTTCTCGAATCCCTGGGGGCCGAAATCACCGGACTCTCCCTGGACTTCGTGGATGAAACCAACATGGAAAGCCTGGGGCGGCTTCCGGCGGAACTCCTTATCCATGTAGGGGACGGGCAGGTCTATGAACTGGCCAGCCTCTTTAGCAAGACCCCCCCGGATTTTTATATCGCCCAAGATCCCGCCTGGGCCGCGGAATTCGGTGTCATTCCTCTTTCGGTCCGGCAGCTTGCCCTGTACGGTTACGAGGGCGCGGAAGAACTGGCGGCAGCGCTGGGAAGGGCCGAAGCCCGGACCTTCACGGATTATCTCCATGAAAATCTGAAATCTCCCTATAAAGAGGGATGGTTAAAAAAAAATCCCAACTGGCATATAAAGCAGGAAGTAAAGTAATATGCGAGGTATCAAAGGACCCGGGCCGGGCTGCAACTTTCAGGGCGCCCTGGACACCCTCACCAGGATCGAAGGGGTAGTCCCCATCGTTCATTCCACCGCGGGTTGCGTTATCCAGCATTACCATGCCCTCAGGGCGGGCGGCTCTCTGGGCGCCTTTCTTGAGGGCTTTGAGGTCCCTTCTTCCAATGTCTGGGAAAAACAGATCATCTTCGGCGGCGCTTCCCGCTTGCGGGAGCAGATGAAAAACGCCGTCAAAGTTTTCTCCGGGGACCTGTACGTTGTCCTTCCGGGCTGTGAATCCGAAATGGTGGGGGACGATGCCGCCGCCATGACCGCCGAGCTGGCCGGACAGGGGGCGCCTGTCATCTGTTACGAAGGGGCGGGCTTTAAGGGAGATGCCTACAGCGGCTATGCGGGGGTAACGGAGGCCATTTTTGCCCAGCTTCCCGGCGTAGCCGCTATTCCCGCGAAAGGTGGGGAGCGGAGCGTCAACATCCTGGGGCTTGTCCCTGGACAGGACCCCTACTGGCAGGGGAACCTGGCGGAACTGGGGCGTATCTTCCACCGCCTAGGCGTAAGGGTCAATACCTTCTTTGGATCGGGTCAGGGGCTGGAAAGCTGGAAGAGAGCCTACCGGGCGGATCTTACCATCGTTGTTTCAAGGTGGGGAATCAGGGCGGCAAAACTGCTGGAGGACCGGTACGGGGTCCCCTCTCTGGAACTGAACGGGGCTTTTCTTGGGGAGCAGGAAACCGGAAGCGCCTTGAGAAAAGCGGCGGCCCTGCTGGGGGAGGAAAGGGAACTTGAACCCTTTCTGCAAGCAGAGAAGAGCCGTTTTGTTTATGCCCTGAGACAAATCAGGGACTATTATTATGCCCATTTCCCCCGGAACTATGGGATTGCTGGGGACGAAGGCGCCATACTCCGGTACGGCAAATTTCTCGGCGGCGTTTTGGGTTTTTCTCTCAAGGCCGCCATCATAACGGATGCTCCGGCGGGGGAAGAGAACCCCCGTCCGGCGGCGGAGCTCGAGGGTCTTACGGAAAAGGTCTACTGTTCAAAAGATCGCGGGGAAATTGCGGAGATCATTGTGGATACGCGGCCCCAGCTCATCCTGGCGGGGGCGCCGGAGAAGGCTCTTGCCCGGCGTCTCGGTATTCCCCTCTTAAGGGTTTCTTCCCCTGCGGGCAGGATGATGTTAAACCGCAGCAACCTGGGCTATACGGGGGCCCTCACGGTACTTGAAGAACTGTGGGAACTCTTCGTTCCCGCGGACCCAGGACCGTACCCCATCCGATAGACATAAAAATAAGCGTATAGTACAACAGAAGGAGAGGATATGTCTATTCGGGGTGTTGCTCAGCTTAAAGACCAGCCCCCAAGAGGTACATGCGGCTACCGGCTGTTAATCGTGGTTACGGGGTCAGTTTCTGCCCCAGATCCTCAACAACCGGTAGTTGTTCTTCCGAACTCCTACACTATACCAGACAACCGTATGTTTTTATCATAACATCGTGGTTAAATTTCCTCCAAATTCAACAAAAACATGGTAATCGTTTACATTTTTTTCTTGACAAATTCCGAAGATGGCCTGATCATAGACAAATAGGGATAGTAATGAGGGGCTGTTTCAAGATGCGATGGTCCTGAAGGATCCTGCCCTTGGAGCGGCGGCCTTAAGGTAAAGGAGTGGTATATGCTTATTGGAGTATCACCGGTGATCAGTCCGGAGCTGTTGGATGCCCTTTTTCGTATGGGGCATGGGGATGAGCTGGTGTTGGCCGATGCCTTTTTCCCTGGGGATACCTGTAATTCCCGGGTGATCCGGGCCGACGGTATCCGGATCCCCGCCCTGCTTGAGGGGATCCTCAAGCTGATAAACCTGGATTACGCGGTTCCCCACCCGGTAATGATGATGCAGGTCATGCCCGGGGATACGGCGGATCCTTCGGTGGAGGCCTCCTACCGGGCGGTGATAGAGGGTCTGTGGCCCGGAACCCCCGCCCCGGAGCTGATTGAGCGCTTTGCCTTTTACGAACGTACCAAAAAGGCCTATGGGGTGGTGATGACCGGAGAAACCGTAAAATACGGGAATATCATTCTGAAGAAAGGGGTTATTCCGGTTTAAGGGAATGTAAACGATTACATCGGAGGGTATATGAAACGGCAGACCATACGGGATGTCGCCGCCGCGGCGGGGGTTTCCATTGCCACGGTCTCCCGAACCCTTGCGCCGGATAAAGCGGGCCGGGTAGCCGAAGGCACCCGCCGCTTGGTATTTTCCGCGGTGGAAACCCTGGGGTATCGTACCAACCATGCCGCCCGAAGTCTTAAGACCCGGTCCACCAGGACCATCGCGATTGTGGCCCCCGAGTTGGCCAATGATTTTTTTATGGACTTGGCGGAGGGTATGGAAGGCGAATTGGATGCCCACGGCTACACCCTGCTCATCGCCTCTTCCGCCAATTCCGACGAGGAGGAACGAAAGCGGCTTTCCGTTTTGGCGGACCGTATGGTGGACGGTATGGTGGTGATTCCCGCGGGCCCCCGGGGGACCCACCTCAAGGCCCTGACCGGCCGGGGGGTTCCCGTGGTACTGGTGGATCGGCTGGTAGAAGGGGTCGACTTGGACGCGGTACTTTCGGATAATGAGACCGGGGCTTTTGAGCTTACCCGGGCGCTCCTTTCCGATGGGTACCGGCGGATCGCCTTTGTGGGGGGGGACATCACCATTTCCACCGCCCGGGAGCGGCTTTCCGGATTCGGGCGCGCCCTGGCGGAGGGGGGGATACGGCCCGAACCGGATTGGATCCGTCTGGGGGGCATGGGAATGGAAGACGGCTATCGGGGGATGGATGCCATCCTGCAATCCCGCCGCCGTCCCGAAGCCCTGGTGGCGGTGAATCTTTTGGTCCATCTGGGCATGGAACGGCGTCTTTTGGAACAAAACCAAAGATCCCGGGGAACGGAGGCCATGGTTATCGCCGGATTTGACGAAACCGCCTATACCCCCTTCCTGCCGGCGTGCCGGTATACCGCCGCCCAAGATGCCGCGGGCATGGGAAAACAGGCGGTTCAGCGGCTCCTGGAACGGATCGCGTTGAAAAAAAATTCAGCCGGGCCGGAAGCCGTGGAAGAAAGCGCCGGGGGGCAGATTATCCGTCTCCCGGTGAAGATTATCCGTCATCGGCCTGAGCCTTTTTTAAAACCCTGGTTTTAAAAAAGGTTTCCGGGGCAGTTCCGTTCCCGTCGTTGATGTTGGAAGAAGGGGCCGGTCTAAAATTGGGACCGGCCTGGTGAAAAGCGGAAGCCTAAAAGTAAGGTGGTCCGCTTTCCCGCATAAATCTAAGGCTGCTTGACAGGCATTGTTTGTCTTTCAGAACCGTGGTCCCGGCGGGCCAGCGGATTTTGAAACAGCCTCGAATAAAAATTTTTTGGAGGAAATTATGGCTGACGTATCAAATCTCAAGGTAAACGCCCCGGTAAACCGTTTCCGGGGGGCCGTACCGAAAATCGGAATCCGGCCGGTCATTGACGGCAGGCGCCGGGGGGTTCGGGAGTCTCTTGAGGAAGTGACCATGGGCATGGCCCGGGCCGCGGCGAAACTCATCACTGAAAACCTGAGACACCCCAACGGCCTTCCCATCGAATGTGTCATCGCCGATTCTACCATCGGGGGGGTGGCGGAAGCCGCCGCGTGCCAGGACAAATTCTCCCGGGAGAACGTGGCGGTTACCCTCACGGTAACCCCCTGCTGGTGTTACGGCTCGGAGACCATGGACATGGACCCCCAAACCATCAAGGCGGTCTGGGGGTTTAACGGAACCGACCGGCCCGGCGCGGTCTACCTCGCCGCGGTTCTGGCGGCCCACAGCCAGAAGGGGCTCCCCGCCTTCGGTATCTACGGCAGGGATGTACAGGACCTTTCCGATACCGGCACCATTCCCGAAGACGTAAAGGACAAGCTCCTCCGCTTTGCCAAGGCCGCCCTGGCCGCCGCCTGGATGCGGGGCAAAAGTTATCTCTCCGTCGGATCCGTATCCATGGGGATCGCCGGTTCCATCACCAACGCGGACTTTTTTCAGGAATACCTGGGGATGCGGAACGAATATGTGGATATGTCGGAGCTGGTGCGCCGCTTTGAGGAGCGGATCTATTCCGACGCGGAGTACAAACGGGCCCTGGCCTGGACCCGGGCCAACTGTAAGGAAGGCCCCGATAACAACCCCCCCAAGGAGCAGCACGGCCGCAAGCGTAAGGACGAGGTCTGGAAGACCTGCGTAAAAATGGCCCTGATAGTACGGGACCTGATGGTGGGGAATCCGGACCTGCGGCGGAAGGGCTTGATCGAGGAATCCCTGGGACATAACGCCATTGCGGCGGGTTTCCAGGGACAGCGGCATTGGAACGATCACTTCCCCAACGGGGATTTTATGGAGGTGATCCTCAATTCGTCTTTTGACTGGAACGGTATCCGTTCCCCCTATATTGTGGCCACCGAAAACGACTGCCTCAACGGGGTTTCCATGCTCTTCGGCCACCTCCTCACCGGGACCGCCCAGATCTTCTCCGATGTGCGGACCTACTGGAGCCCCGCTGCGATTGAGCGGGTCAGCGGCTGGAAACCCGAAGGGGGCGCGGCCAACGGCCTCATCCACCTGATCAACTCCGGGGCCACCACCCTGGACGGTACCGGCAGACAGCGGAAGGACGGTAAGCCCGCCATGAAGCCCTTCTGGGAGATCTCCCCCGACGAGGCCGGGGCCTGCCTGGACGCGGTCCAGTGGCGTTATGCCAGCCTGGGCTATTTCCGGGGAGGGGGCTATTCCTCGGACTTCATCACCGACGGGGATATGCCCGTTACCATGTGCCGGCTCAACCTGATAAAGGGGGTGGGCCCGGTACTCCAGATCGCCGAGGGGGTTACCGTCACCATCCCGGACCATGTCCACGACAAGCTCGACCTCCGCACGGACCCGACCTGGCCCACCACCTGGTTCGCCCCCCGGATCACCGGGGAAGAAGGGCCCTTTAAGGACGTGTATTCGGTGATGGCCCACTGGGGCGCCAACCACGGCGCGATCTCCTACGGTCACAACGGCGCGGACCTTATCACCCTGGCCAGCATCCTCCGGATCCCGGTTTGTATGCACAACGTGTCCCCTGACCGGATCTACCGGCCCAGTTACTGGAACGCCTTCGGTATGGACAAGGAAGGGGCGGACTACCGGGCCTGCTCCGCCTTGGGACCCCTGTATAAGTAAACAAAACAGGCAAGTATGGGGAAGACGGGTCTTCCCCATACCTTGTCGGCAGGATAATACCGCATTTGAAGAAAATTAACCTCGAACCACCCCAAAGAACAGGGGCAAAAGGGAGATGCCGGTGGTCAAATGAAAAGTTTGTGAGGGTTCGGGGTTAAAAATTCCTATGCGCCTCCTGTGATACTAGGGGTTTTTGTTTTTACCGCTTTGTGCTATAATAAATAATAGAAGGAACCGCTGAGACCGTCCGCCGGAGGTCCGCCGGTCCAATATTGATAAGGAGGCTTGTTATGCCGGAACCTGCCAAAAGAGACGCCAAGGCCCCACGATTCCTTGAAATTGTGATAAAAGACAGTGAAGGTAAAGTCTGGTCCACCGTTTACGCCCAGGCCAAGGACTTTTCCACCGGTTCGGTCGGTTATTATGCCTCCGAAAAGGCCACCAACCCGGAAAGCGCCGAGCGGTATCAGTGCAGCCTCAGTTTTACCCTCATCGGATCCAAACCGGGAAAGTAAGGGGAGCAGTCATTTTTCCGCCTTTTCCCAGTTGGCGGGATCAAAAATAGTATCGTGAACATAGTAATCCTTGTCCGGTTCCAGGGTAATGCGCGTTGCCTCCGGGTTTTCCAGATGTATTCCGCCGGAACAGGCAACATAGAGGGGATAATTTTTAAGTTCCACTGAAATTTCCCTGCCCGTAAAAGGATTTACCGGGTTTTCAATCTGTCCCTGAAACGCAAGAAAAGGAACGTCGGCGTTTGTCATAAAGGTATGATCGGTTCGTATGCTGCCGGAAGCATAAAAATCCTTGACCAGCAAAAGGGGATTAAAATTGTCGATGTTGACGGAAAATCCCGGACTCATGGGTGAAACATAATTTTTCTGGGCCCCGTGATCGGCAACGATAATTATGCGGGTATTGTCATATATATTTTCCTGCTTCAGGAAAGAAAACCAGTCGGCAAGGCGCAGGAGCGCGGCGGCGTTTCCGTGATATTCTGATTCCTTTGCATAGGGGCTTTTCCCGTAATTGGTTACATTTATCGCCGGCCGGTAGTCGGGGGCCTGCATAAGGGAAGGGTTATGGGTGGTGTTATTCACCATAATAAGCGCCGTATTTTCTTTTTCGGCCCGGGTATCCGTAAGCCGTGGCAAAAAATCAAGAACCGAATAACCGTTCAGGGTATTGGTTAATTTATATCCTGAAAGGGACGCAAACCAGCCCCCCTGTTGGTAGATGCCTTCCCGCATAAAAAGGGGTACTATTTTTAGGATACCGTACCATAAAATATTGCGCTTAAGGACATCACCCTGGGATGGCAAAACCATAGTATGTTCTTTAAGCCATATGGCGGTATATTCCGCGTCGGTAATACGGGCTTTTATTTCAGGATAGGGATCATATAACCGTAAATCTTCTTTATAGCTGTAATTCGGATAGGGGGGATCCGTTACGGTAACCTGGTATCCTGCCCGGGAAAAAATGAGGGGCATGAGCAGGAGCGCCTCATTATGCTTTTTGACCACAGGAACCGTATCCCGCTTGTTAAACTCGGTGGGAATATATTCGTATCCCCCAAAAATTGGCGGCGCCCCCAGGCGGGTATAACCGTTAAAGGAAAGGGTATTCGGATAATAGACAAAACCGGCATAACGGTCCTTTAATTCCGGAAGTTCCTCAAGAATAAACGGAACAAAGGAACTGGTTGCCCGGTCAAGCATTAAGACAACGGTATTTTTTCCGGTTTTCGAGAAATGAAAGACCGGTTCCACAGAGACTTCGGTTTTTTTGTCAAGGTGAAATTCGCTTGTTTTCTGAAATTCGGTTTGTATAAAGGCGATGTTCCTAATCGACAGGACGAGGAACACGATGCCGGAAAGAGCGGCCGCCGGGAAAATTATTTTATAGAATCCTTTTAAAAAGAGAAAGGCCATGATCCCTATCGGGATACAGAGGATGGCGATATTGACGAGTATTTCGTACACCGAGGGGTTGACGCCGTTCTCAAAAACCATATCTATGCTTAAGATTCCGTAATTTCCGGGGAAGAGAAATACATTACATAAAGCGGTAACACAAAACAGTAATCCGGTCATGGCCAAAGTTTTTTTTGTCGAAAAGAGGAAAAAGAAACACAAGGGCCAAAATATAAAGAACCCAAATGCCTGGGCAAAGGTATTAAAAACAAAAAACAACGGGGTATGATTATCGATATACGAGAATTCCTGCGGAGAGGACGCTACCAGCATGGACGGAAGAAACAGGCCGGTTATCATACATAATACCGCGCAGGAAAGGATGAAAAAAAGAAACAACCGGTTTACCGGATAATCGGGACCGGCTGCTTTTTGCATGTTCCTTTTTAAAACAGGAATAATCCAAAGCATAATGCTAAGGAGCAGCAGCATGACGGCAAAAATATGCCTTACCCGGGGATTTCCCCGGTGGACCGCCAGGACGTAATAGATCATGGCGAAACATAAAAGCGATATAAGAGAACGGAGGACGATTTTTTTAAAATCGGTATGTATTTTATCGTAAAGATGCTTTATAAGGGAAAAACAGTTGTTTCCTATCCAGTACATCAGGAGGCCCGAGGGTGAATTGTACAATAACAACAAAAAAATCAAGGCCGTGCCGTAAAGCGGTAACTTTTCTTTTAGGGGGAATCCCTTGGTATAAATTAAAGCCGCGGCGCAGTTTATCAGGGCCATTATAACGGGGAAGCTATTGAATTGAACACCGCCCAAAGAAATCAACCGGTCAGGCAGACTTAAATCGGAAATAAATAAAAAGGAAGTTCCCTTAAGGGCTTCATTATGGGAAAGAAAGGAATATGCGGCTATAAAAAAGGGAATTTGTATCAATAAACCAAAGGTACTGCGCATGGTGTAAACCGGATGGTAGTGGTTTTGCCGGTAATAAGCCGATAAGATGAGGTATTGTTCGTCACCTTTAAAGACCGCCCGGATCTTGTCAATTTTAGTCTTCATGCGTTTTTGGGTCTCCCGTTCCAATCGCTGCCAAGATTCGGCCACATTGTATAAGGGCAGACAGAGAAGGCTGATTGCGATACTGATAAAAATAACGGAGATCCCGGTATCCTTAAAGGTCAGCCGGGCAAAAACAAAGACCACTTCAAATATCGTTTTCAGAGGATATATAATAACCGTATAAAGAATATCAACCATTGCTTTTTCCGGTAAGGCCTATCATAAAATCGGCGGCACGCTTTCCCGCTTCTCCCTGAAATTGCCACGCCGTACTTTTTGCCGCTCCCCGGGCTTTTTTCAATTCCCCGCTGTCGGAAGCGTTTTTTATCACTTCCCCGATGGAAGTAAACATCTCTTCTTTAAGCTCAATGCCGATTTCACGCAAAATTTTAAACTGCCACAATGCATCACCGGCAGCATCCCCCAGATCGTCGGCATCGTAAGGCCGCAGGTCCAGTCCCTGCTTTACATACATAACCGGTTTATCAAAAAGAAAGATATAATCAAAAATAATGCCTGAAAAATCGGAAATCATCATATCGGCCTTGGCGAGGGAATAAATATTTTCCCGTTCATAATCCCATTGCACATTGGCCGCCCCTTTGTATTTTTCCGCAAGGGATTCAAGCATAGGGGCTTCGGATTTTTTTGACTGCGGATGGGGCCGTATGATGATGCGCCAGCCGGTTTTAACCAGGGGATCCAGTAATTTGCCGCCGTATTTACTCAACAAGGCCGAGGGGCCCCATGAAGGAGAGACCAGCACGGTAAAGGGATGATACTCCTCATGGGGAATCTGCTTTATTGTTTCGGCGTATACGTCAAGATAGGTACATCCCACCGTGACAAGCTGTTTTTCCGGCAGGCCCCGCAGTTTTTCCAGGGCCCGGATATCCTTTGCCTGATAGTCTCCGGTCAACAAAATCGAATCGAAATAATCTATGCCGAACATACGGTACATGGTGGCGTCGCTGGGGGCGTGGAGTATATGGGCGTAGTGCCGGACATTTTTTGACCGCTTGAGTTGGTATACGTCAAGGCCGGGAGTAGTCATAAGAACTACCTCGGCGGACAGCAAATTGAGCCTGGCGAAGGCCCTGTTCCCTTCCCCGATAAATTCACTTTTTATAAAATAATATTCCTGGGAAAAAACAGGATCGTCTTCATGGGAGCTAAGATACAGGAGGTTTATCTCCCGTTTTTCAAATTCGTCAAGGATGGGTTTAAAGACATTCCAATACTGCCGTCCCTCGGAATAAATAACATAGGGGTGGGATAAGCCCGGGTTAACCGCGGCCCGTCCGCCTGAGAACACGACCTTTGCCTTTATGATCACCGCCCGGGCAAGAAAATACAGGGTTGCCGCCGCTCCAATCAAAATTGAAAAGAGCATGCTTCCCGTACCGGGATCAATATACAGGGGGTATAGTATCATTTCTCTACCTTCTCCCAGTTTGCGGGATCAAAGATGTTGGTATGGACATGCAGCCACTGGTGCCTGTCTATATTAAAGCGGTATTTACTGTGATTGGTCGGATAAAATTTGCTTGAAGTCGTAATAGTTACGCCGTCGTTTTTATCGGCCTTGACCATATTGCCCGTGAACGGATTAAGGGCATTGTTCACCACTCCCTCTAATGCCAGTATCGGCACATCGGCCTGTGTCATAAACCGGGAATCGGTTTTAAGCGGGCCCTGGCTGTTAAAATCTTTTGTCATTAAAAGGGCGTTGTATTGCGTTACATGATCCCCATTGGGCAATAGTATGTTATTGTTTTCGGCAAGGGCAAGATCCCTGCCGTGATCTGCGGTGATAATTATACGGGTGTTGTCATAGGCGTTATTTTCTTTTAAAAAAGCAAACCATTTTTCCAACAAAAGAAATGCCGCCATATTAACATGGTAGTACGGATTATCGGCGTAGGGTCCTTCTCCTGAGTCTGTTACAGTATTTGCGGGAATGTAAAGCGGCGCCTGTAGAAAAAGAGGGTCATGGGTAAGTTCGTTAAAAATGATGGTATAGGTGCCGCTTTCTGCGTCAAACCTTGTAATTTCAGGCAGATAATCCAATGCCGCGTATTTACCGAGGGCGTTTACCGTGAGTATATTTCTGCTTTCCTGAATATCACGGTCATGTACAAAGAGCCAGTCCCCTCTGTCATAGATAAAAGTCCGTAAAACCGGCGGCGCCATCTTAAAAAAAGAAAAACGTTCCAATCTTGTTTTTAATATATTTGAGACGGAAATTATCCCTATGTCAGGATGCTCATTAAGCCAATAGTTGGTATATGCGGCGGATATATTTTCCGCGTGTATGTATGGATACTTTTCAAATATGCTTAAATCCGGGGTAAATGCGTAGTTTGCCCATGACGGATCGGTCATGGTTGTAATAAAACCTTTTTCTTGCAAAATACGCGGCAATAAGAGCAGGGCCTCATTGTGCTTTTCCGCAAGAGCCTTGGAATTTTCCTGCATTTCCAGAACAGTATACTCATATCCGCCCGTAAGCGCCGGTACGCCGTAAAGGGTAAAGGGACCAAAGGAAACGCAGTTAGGATACCAGGTAAAACCGCTCCAAAATGCGGCAGGGCTTTGTTTTTCGGTAAAAATATGGGGAACAAAAGCGCTTATTGCCCCGTCAAGCATAATCACGACAATATTCTGTTTTGTTTTTGAAAGCTTATAAACCGGCCTTAAAATTTGTTTTGTGTTTTGTTTTTCAAGCATTGAAAATTCATGGTAAATTTTCACGCTGCCCAAAATCCCTAAGCCGAGACAGCTCATGCACAGAATCACCTGAATCGTAAAGTATATTAACCTGCGCCGCGTTATTAAAAGAAGGAATATCGGAATAATAATTAGAATAAGAACAATACTATTGGTAATAATCAGGCTGAAATTGGTTCTGTATGAACCGGGGTTTGACAGGATCATGGTATTTGTAAGAAAGCCGTAATTGCCGGGAAATATGAAAACATTGATTAATGCCATGGCGCATAAGAGGGACGCGCAAAAATTCATAACCCCCTTGAGGGTTTTCCGAAAAAGAAAGTAAATACCGCAGGGCAAAAACAAAAATATGCCGGCGGATTGAACAAGGGTATGGTATAGATACACAAACGGTGAAGCCTCCCCTTCAATAAACGAAAACTCGGGAACCGAAGAGGTGATGAGCAGGGAGGGGATGACAATACCCGCAAGCAAAAACAGGGTAAGCGCGGAAAGAATAAACGTATAATCACGGTACCATGCCGTTTTATATAATGAAAAGCGGGTGTGAATTTTATGAGCGGCATATGCGGAAAGCCTTGCAAAAAGCGGAAGAAAAAACAGCATTGAAGATGCAATACAGACCACGAGCCGCTTGACAATATAACCGTCATGGAAAAAAAGTATATATATGTCAAGAAAAGCCGCTCCGCTGAAAATAATCCCGTAGACCCATTTTTTGGCGTGTTTTGTTTTGACCAGTATGTTTTTTACCAGAGAAAAAACATTATTCAAGGTCCAATACAGTACCAGCCCCGCGGGTGAATTATAGAGCAGCAGTAAAAAAATTACGGCCGTGCCGTATATCTGGATCTTGTCTCTTGCGGCAAGACCCCGGGAGTATAGTGCGCCGGAGACGCAATTTATGAGGGTCATCAGTATCGGCAGAAGGTTTACCCCTCCGCCCATGGGAATAAGGGCGTCGGGGGCGCCCAAGTCGCGGATAAAAAGAAAAGAGGCCCCCTGTAATACTTCCAGATGGGAAAGATAGGAATAGGCGGCGATAAAAAAGGGGATTTGAATCAGCAGGCTGAAGGTGTTCCGCAGGGCGTACACCGGATGGTAATGATTCTGCCGGTAGTAGGTTGCGAGCAGCATATATTGTTCATCGCCTTTAAATACCGCTTTTATCCTGGCGATCTTTGGGGCGAGGCGCTTCTGGATCTCCCGTTCGGTTTTCTGCCATGCTTCCGCGCGAAAATAGAGGGGCAGGGTAAGGGTACTGACCGCCATACTGACCCCCAAAAGCGCAAGACCTGTATTATGGGCAACCCGGTAAACAAAGAGATAGCACAATTCTATAATTTGGACCAAAGGAAAAATAATGAGGGTATAGAGAAAATTCATTTTTTCACCTTTCCCCCATTTGCCGGATTAAAGATGTTGATATGGAGCTTTTCCCAAAACTCGGTTAGTTTTGGGAAAAGCTTCAGAAAAAGCGGTCTAAAGCCCGCTTTTTCATATAAATCTAAGGTAGCTTTC